>NZ_JARPLC010000160.1:0-8978 GCF_032350395.1 Limnospira sp. PMC 289.06 | reverse complement strand
ATAGCGTCGTGATTTTAAATGATGATAAATTCCGTCCCCGCCAATGGTAAATTACCCCCAGAGTTGGCGATCGCGCAGCGTGCCCGCCAGAAGTATCGCCTAGCCTCTCAGAAGTGCGATCGCCTAGAGTCTCAGAAGTGCGATCGCCTAGAGTCTCAGAAGTGCGATCGCCTAGAGTCTCAGAAGTGCGATCGCGTACTCTCTCAGAAGTGCGACGTATCGCCTAGGGTATCGGAACGAGAATCGCGCAGCGTATGCGAAGCACATATCGCACCCCCGATTTTTATGGATTATTTAACAAATCAAAAAACTCCCTTTTCTCCAATCCAATATCCTTAATCATTCCCGATAAAGTTCCAGGTTTCAAATCTTTACCCGGGTGGATCGGTACAACAACCCTTTGACCCGATGAGTGTTTATAAATCACATGACTTCCTTTCTGTCGGTGTAATTGATAACCTAATTTGCTAATGACTCGGATAAAATCTTTCGCCTTAACTGTCGGAAAATTACTCATCGGGCGATCTGGACAGGCTTGATGATCAGATTCTCTTCAGGTATCGGTTCTTTATCCTCAAGCAAACTATCAATATATAATTCCATTGCTTCCGTGATATTTACCAAGGCTTCCTCAAAATCATCTCCCTGACTGTGACACCCTTTCAAAACCGGACAAAAAGCATGATAACCCCCCTCTGATTCTTTTTCAAAAATCACCGTGTAATTATAAATTTTTTGTTCTGAAGTAGACATGGACTTTACATTCATACACCATTCCTCAAATCTAGAACCCATCTTTGAAAATTTCTTTGATATACCGCATCAACTTACCTCTCAAATTTCCACGGACACCTACTATAACACAAATTTCGAGCCTCCAAAGCATTGCCCGCCCTCAGCTCCTCGGAGTGCGACGTATCGCAACCACCTCGACACCCCCCACTCAAACCGTCACTTATATCGGTTTCCCGCCATAAAGTATTCGGTTATCCGTACTTGACAAAATCTACTCAAGGATAATCTACCATGAAATTAACCATCATCTACAGAGCAGCCAAAGGAAATTAACAAACCCCGTTTTTTCAAAAAACCCCCTTTCTCGAAACAAGCGATCGCCTATCGCCTCGGAAGTGCGATCGCTTCATTCCTTGACCACTCCTCATAACTAACTTACCAACACACCGAGCCCCTGACATATCCCAGCATCATATGAGATCACGAGGCTAACGCAACTTGACAAATATCTACCGCTTTGGTACAATTGCTGGTTGTGCATTATCTTCTATGATGTAATCTGGGGAGTCAGCCAATTGGTCGGCGATTTTGTTCGGGGTAATCAACTGCTGCGGATCGGTAAGCTGGAAGAAGCTGTGGATGCTTATCAGAAAGCGATCGCTCATCATCCGATTTTTCATTGGTCTCACTACAAGCTGGGAGAGGCCTACGAGCAGTCAGGGAACTGGACTAAGGCCGTAGCCGCTTATCGGAAAGCCGTCGAACTCAACTCCCATTCCATCAGGTTTCACTACCAATTAGCCGTCGCCTTAGTGGCAACTGAACAACTCGATGCCGCCCTAGATGTCTTAAAAGCGGGGTTAAAATTACAGCCATCCTCTTATCACTATTATCATTTGTTAGGTAAGTGTTTAGCCGAAAAAGAGCAGTGGCAAGAGGCGATCGTCAATTATCAAAAAGCCCTAGAGTTCAACCCAAATCTCCCCCAAAAAGTCACGAAAGATTGGCAAGCAATTATTGAAGAGCTAGAATCCATCAGGCAGACAGACCCTCGCAAATTTTCCCAGAAGAACTACGTCTCTCTTGCGGAAGCCTACCGAAATAACCAGCAGCTTTCTCAAGCCGAGTTCATCGCCATTGAAGGGCTACAAAAATATCCCAAAAACGCCAATATACAAAACCACTACGCCCTCATCGCTTTAGTCGAAAATAACTGGATAGTTGCCAGTGAGCGATTAGAAAAACTCTTAGAAATGGAGACTCAAAAAAACTGGCGCACTTGGGTTCGTTTAATTCAAGCTTACCGAAATAGCGAACGATTTGAAAAAGCCGAATTAATCGCCGTTAAAGGTCTTCAAAAATACCGCAATCACCCAATGTGTAGCACAATCCAAAAAGAATACTGCCTGATACCTTTGGGTCAAAAAGATTGGGGGCAAGAGATTGAGAAGCTAGAAGGACTCCTACAAATGCAGGGTCAGAATGCTCATGAGGAGGTGTATGCCGATTTAGTCGCAGCCTACTCAGCCAGCCAGCAGTTTCAGAAAGCGGAACGTCTAGCCGCTGAAGGACTCCGGAAATACCCCAAGAGTTCCCTCATCAAACCCCAATCTGACGGGATGTCCGTAGGCGACAAAGACTGGGAATCAGCCGCTCAAGCCCTAGAAGAACTCTTACAAATCCAGGGGGACCAGGCTTCTGATAAAATCTATGCCGATTTAGTACAAGCTTATCGAAGTAGTCAGCAGTTTGAGAAAGCCGAATTGATGGCAACCGAGGGACTCCAGAAATACCCCAAGAGTCCCAGGATTCAGATTCAATCTGAACGGCTCTCCTTACGGGAGACGGATTGGGGAGTGGTGATTGAAGCTCTAGAAGACAAGTGGCAGATAGCGGGGGAAAAGGCTTCCGAGGAACTGTATGCGGATTTAGCGAAAGCTTATCGAAGTAGTCAGCAGTTTAGAAAAGCCAAGTTAATAGCCACCGAAGGACTCCAAAAATACCCCAATAGCGTTAGCCTAGAGAGAGAATCGTCACTAATCCGTTTGAGTAAAACAGATGGGGAGGTGTTAAGTCAAAGAGTCGAGGAACTCTTACGCCTGGAGGGTGAACAGGCTTCGGCTTGGACTTATTCCTATTTAGTCAAAGCCTATGGAAGCAGTCAGCAGTTTGAGAAAGCCGAGTTGATGGCCAGCGAAGGCTTACAAAAATACCCTGATAATTCCGCCATCAAGACTGAATACTCACTGATGTTCTTGAGTCAAAAGGGTTTGGGTGCCGCCCTGGAAAAGCTGGGACAACTGTGGCAAATGTCAGTCTCACAGGCTGCTGGGGAAAATCAGAATCCGTTAGAGCCATGGTCAACTCCTCATCTCGGTCAGACGCTTACAAAGTTCGACGGAGGTTTATTGATTAAGCGATATGCTAAAACAATTCGTCAACAAGGTATTTCAGTAAACAGAAGATTCCAAGCACAATTAAAGTCCCAGATTGATTTAGCTTCATCCCCCACAGAGAAGCTGAAGTTAATTTTTGCAGCCATGGCTAATATAGGTGACTATATGACCAGCAAGAATAACGACGAAGCCTTGGAATTAGGGTTTACCATTAGTAGCCAGCTTGCGGAAGTGATTGCAGATGACCTTGAGCAGATTCCTTTTGCTTTCATGGATAGGGACTCCTGGCTTAGATTGAAAAATTTCTTGATCGGGAATTATTTTATCATGTCTGGCTATCTAATTAGAAAGAAAATGGCTGAATTTGATAGCCAAAGTTTTCTGTCTGGGCAATTTCAAGAAAAGTCCGATATACTTAGATGTTTAAAATTATTCATCGAACAACGAGATAAATTAAAAAGTAAGGCAGCCCTGAAAAAGTTACTGGCAAGCTGTCAAAAGCCGAGTCAATTAAAAACTTATCTCAAACTCTATTTGGTCAATTATGAGCGGGACAAAGCCTCATATTCATATTTTGAGGGAAGCCTTGACTATATCAAGGCTGAAGAAAGCTATGCAAAACTCATTAACGGCAAAACGGTGGCGATTGTGGGTCCCGCCCCGACATCTGAGCCTCACGGGGAAGAAATTGATTCCTTTGATGTCGTGATTCGTATGACTTACTTGGATAACTTAGATGAATCACTCTATCCTTATACTGGAAAAAAAACAAGTGTTTCTTATTATAATGGAGGAAACTCAAAGTCATATAAATCATATATCAGGTTATTAATTCCCCAATTACAGTTTGTATGCTTAAAAAACGGTTATGCACTTTCAGAGTTGAGGCAACATAGTGTAAATGTCCGTGTCGCTCGTACGGTTAATCCCTGTTATGCAGGAGGCCCGAATCTTCTACCAATTATTCTCTCAGACTTAGCTGCATTCCAAGCTCAAAAAATAAAAGTATTTTGCAACAACTTATATATCAGTAAAAATTTGTATTTTGAAAATTATCCAAGTTTTTTTATCCATAAAAAATTCATTAAAAAACTTAATTCTTCGGTTTTATCTGCTCATGATCCAGCCAGCCAATTTAGCCTGGTCAAGAATTTTTGGCTCTCTGGGCTGTTTGAAGCAGATCCAGATCTGACCGAAGTCTTAAAATTAGAGGTGGATGAGTACATCTATGAAATGGAAAAGCTCTATGGTAATCATGATTTATTGATGGAGGGTTTAGGATAGCTAGTGATAGATGAAAGGTTAACCACAGGTCAATGGCAATAACTTTAGATATGAACCGACCAGCTTTAGATTTCTGCTTCCTGGACTGCACCCTCCGGGATGGAGGCTACTACAACGCTTGGGACTTCCCCCGCGATATCGTGATAGACTACCTAAACGCCATGCAAGCCGCTGGGGTAGATATCGTAGAACTCGGCTTTCGTTCCCTGAAAAACAACGGTTTTAAAGGAGCCTGCGCCTATACCACCGACGACTTTCTCCGCAGCCTACCCCTTCCTGAACGCCTCACCATTGGAGTCATGGTCAACGGCGCGGAATTACTGGGGGATATGCCCCTAGAACAAACCCTACAGCATCTATTCCCGGAAACCGCCGCCACCTCCCCCGTCCGTCTAGTGCGGTTCGCCTGTCATATCCACGAATTTCAGCAAGTCCTACCCGCCAGCACCTGGTTAAAAGAACGAGGTTTCCAGGTCGGCTTTAACCTCATGCAAGTAGCAGACCGCCTCCCCCAAGAAATCGAAACCCTTTCCCAACAAGCCTGTAACTATCCCCTAGACGTGCTGTATTTCGCCGATAGTATGGGCAGCATGAACCCTCAGCATACCCTAGAAATCATTAACAGATTGCGAACCCATTGGCAAGGAGCCTTGGGAATCCATACCCATGATAATATGGGCATGGCACTACAAAACACCCTGCAAGCCTTAGAAGCGGGAGTCACCTGGTTAGATGCCACCGTCACCGGAATGGGGCGCGGACCCGGTAACGCCAAAACCGAATACCTAGCCCTAGAACTCGGCCAACGTCGGCAGAAACCCTGTAGCCTAGTGCCTTTAATGAGCCTAATTGAGCGTTTCTTCCGACCCCTGCAAAACACCCACGGTTGGGGAACCAACGCCTACTATTACCTAGCGGGGAAACACGGCATCCACCCCAGCTACATTCAGTCCATGCTAGGAGACAGTCGCTACACCCCAGAAGACATCCTAGCGGTAATTGAACATCTGCGAGTCGAGGGAGGCAAGAAATTCAGTCTCAACACCCTAGACGCGGCCCGCAAATTTTATCACGGGGAACCCCAAGGAACCTGGGAACCTGCCAGTTTAATCCAAGGTCGTGAGGTCTTGCTACTGGGTACAGGTCCCGGTGTCGCCGCTCACCGCCAAGCCTTGGAACATTATATCCGCAAAGCCCAGCCTGTGGTCATGGCGCTCAACACCCAGTCCCAAATTAATCCAGACTTGATAGACCTTCGCCTGGCTTGTCACCCGGTGCGTCTATTAGCCGACTGCGAAACCCATACCCGTTTACCCCAACCGTTGGTTACTCCCGCCAGTATGCTACCAGAAGACGTGCAGCAGTCCCTCGCAGCCAAAGAGTTACTCGACTTTGGCTTAGTGGTCAAAACAAACACCTTTGAGTTTGCCCGCACCCATTGTGTGATACCCTCTTCTATGGTGATTGCTTATGCCTTGGCGGTGGTCACCAGTGGCAAGGCGAGTCGTATCTTGTTAGCTGGGTTTGACGGTTATACAGCAGGTGACAGCCGTAATCAGGAGATTGCAGAAATTCTGCATATCTTTATCTGTCATAGTCATAGTGTACAAATGGTTAGTATATTGCCGACTCAGTATCAAATAAGCCGAAAGACTGTCTATGCTCTGATTTAGAAAAGCTTCATAACTTTAAATGGAGGATAAAATGAAGAAAGTAGCAATTTTCGGTGCCAGTGAAACTGGAAGAAAAGTATATAAAACGATAAGAGCTGAGGCAAAAGTTCTTGCGTTTATTGACAATAATCAAGCCAAGTGGGGTGAGACTTTTGAAGGAATTGAAGTTATAGCACCTAATGATATAGAAGATCTCGATGTAGATGAAGTCATCATCGCCACGCTTCCAGGACGTGTTGCTGTGGGGCGACAACTACAGGCCTTGTTACCAAATAACAAGATCAACAACCAGTTCATCGAAGTTTTTTATCGAGCGCGTGTTCTATTTATGCGTTCCTTCGCGGAGATTGTCTATCGTCAGGGTTTAGAGGGTGCTGTCGCGGAGGGGTGGGTCTATCAAGGGGAGTTCGCGGAGGAAATAAACCGTTATTTTCCTGACCGTAAGTTTTTTTTATTCGACACTTTTGAGGGGTTTGCTGCCGAAGATGTAGCAACCGACCAATTTCGACTGCACTCCTCGTCATCGACGGGGACATTTTCTGACACATCTGTCGATTTTGTGCTCAGAAGGCTCCCTAATCCCAAGCAAGCGGTGATAAGACCCGGTCGATTTCCCGACAGTTCTATTGGACTTGAAGCGGAGCAGTTTTGTTTTGTGAATCTTGACTTTGATCTCTATGAACCGATCTTGGCTGGACTGAAGTTTTTCTGGGATAAGATGGTTCCCGGTGGAGTAATTCTCGTGCATGACTACTTCAGTGATAACTACTCGGGCGTTCGTGTTGCAGTCGAGGATTTCTTGACATCTGTGAAACCGCGCCCCGCAATTCTTCCAATTGGAGACGATTATTCCATCGCAATTGCGCGTCCGCCCCTTTAGAGCGAAGTCGTGTGATCCCAACTACGAATTAAACCAATTTGATTATGCCTGTCGATATTTCAGTATTCTTCCCTCTTCGTGCAGGAAGTACCCGAGTCCCGCGTAAAAACACGCGCCCCTTTCACCCGGACGGTCGCAGCCTTTTCCAGTTCAAACTGGACCAGATCGCTCGTATGCAAGACCGCTTTCTGGAGGTTGTGATTTCCACCAATGACTCGGAAGTAGTTCAACAGTTTCCAAAGTCCCTTGCCAAGACAAACATCAGGATTGAGCTACGGCCTGACTTCTTGTGCTCCTCAACCACAAAGGTTCAAGACCTGATCGATTACGTGCCAACAGTGACCAATGGGGACTTGATATTCTGGTTGCATGCGACATCACCCTTTGTGAACGAAGTCGATTACATGGCTGCAATCGACCTTTATGAGGCCGAAGTCTTGTCAGGTGAGAAGGATTCGGTCATGAGCGTGAATCGCCTTCAGCAGTTCATCTGGAGCGATCGGGAACGCCGCGTCATCAACACAGACCGAACTATCAATCCTTGGCCAAACACTCAGGATCTCGACCCACTCTACGAGATTAATCATGCCTTCTACATCAACTCTCGCCAAAACTACTATGCACTGAGGGACAGAATCGGTGTTCACCCGGCGCTCTATGTCTGTGAGGGGCTTCGCAAGATCGATATTGATTGGGAAGATGATTTTGAGGTAGCGCGCTCATTGCTGAAGGCTTATGAAACCTCCGTTGATTGAGACTTACCAGACTCTAATCTTTGACTGTGATGGTGTCATCCTCAACTCCAATCAAGTCAAAACCCAAGCTTTTTACAAAGCCACCCTCTCCTACGGTGAAGCCGCCGCCGAGTCCTTAGTTAATTATCATATCCAACATGGGGGAATTTCCCGCTATCATAAATTTGAAGTTTTCTTAAATGAACTCATCCCCCCAGGAACCACCGGAGCCAATTTAGATGAACTCTTAGCCCTTTACGCCGAAGAAGTCCGCCGAGGTTTACTCACCTGTGAAGTCGCCGAGGGTTTAGCAGAATTACGCCAACAAACTGCCTCTAGTCGGTGGCTCATTGTCTCCGGTGGCGACCAAAATGAACTGCGAGACATCTTTAGACAACGGGGGTTAGACTCCCTGTTTGATGGGGGAATTTTTGGCAGTCCTGACCGCAAGGAACAGATATTACATCGGGAGTTAGATAATGGCAATATTAAACAACCCGCCCTATTTTTAGGAGATAGTCAATATGACAGTCAGGCGGCTAGGGCGACCGGGTTGGATTTTATGTTTATCAGTGGGTGGACAGAGTTCAAAGGTTGGCAAAAATACTGTAGTGAAAACAACTTACCCCATATCAAAACCCTAGCCCATCTTCTGTCAAGTCCCAGAGACGAGAATTGATTCGGTTTTCCGGAATAAAGTATTCGGTTATCCGTACTTGACAAATGTTAGTTGTGATGTTAATAGACCCACAGAATAAGGAGCGATCGCCTATCGCCTCGCCAGTGCGATCGCCTAGCCTCTCGGAAGTGCGATCGCCTATCGCCTCGCCAGTGCGATCGCCTACCCTCTCGGAAGTGCGATCGCCTACATTCTCGGAAGTGCGTTCGCGCAGCGTGCCTGTAGGGCGTATCGCCTATCGCCTCGCCAGTGCGATCGCCTATCGCCTCGCCAGTGCGATCGCGCAGCGTGCCCGTAGGGCGTATCGCCTATCGCCTCGGAAGTGCATTCCCGTAGCCTCTCGGAAGTGCGATCGCATCTTACCAGAAAGCGATCGCATAGTGGAAAGTGGCTAAAATGGATGATTGAAATAACCCAGAGGACAACCCCCATGACCACCAATGCTGACGATGTTTGGAGGCTGCTGGCGGAATTGGCAGAAGCCCAGAAAGAAACCGAACGCCAATTTCAAGAAACCCGGCAACTCCTCCAGCGACAATCCGAAGAAAGCGATCGCCGCTTCCGGGAACAATCCCAAGAAAGCGATCGCCGCTTCCG
>NZ_JARPLC010000159.1:0-9102 GCF_032350395.1 Limnospira sp. PMC 289.06 | reverse complement strand
ACCAATTCCCTAGGTCGGGGTTTTTATTGGTGAAAGTTTGGGAATAAGATAGAAAGTTATCCTGTATGGGAGGGTTTCCGGTGGAAATATCTATTGTCAAAATGATTAGCAGTGATGTAGCTGATCGTGAATGGGAGTAGCGAATGTGGATATTAAGGAGTTATTAAGTCGATATGCGGTGGGCGATCGCGACTTTAGGAAAACTAATCTAATTGGTGCGAAATTATTTCGCTGTAATCTTAAAGGCATTGACCTGGGGGGTGCTTCCCTAGCTGGGGCGGATTTGAGTAGGGCGTTTTTAGAGGATGCTAATTTGTTTAATGCGTTCCTATATAGAAGTAATTTAACTTTTGCTCATTTGGGACGGGCTATCTTGACTGATGCTGATTTGACTAAGGCTGACCTGGGGGGTGCGTTTTTGGTGCATTCTGATCTCAGTGGGGTTAAGTTGAGTGGTGCGATTTTACAAGGGGTTAATCTTAGGTCGGCTAATTTGACCGGGGTTAATCTATGTGGGGCGAATTTGAGCGGGGTTAATCTTAGGTCGGCTAATTTGACTGAGGCGAATTTGAGTTGGGCTAATCTCAGTCATGGGAGGTTAAGCTGTTCGGTTTTAACTAAGGCTCGTCTCACCAGTGCTAATCTGAGTTATTGTCATTTGGTAGATGTGGATTTAGGGGGGATAGACCTGAATGGGGTAGATCTGTCTGAGGCTAATCTGCGGGGGGTTAACTTACAAAAGGCTGATTTGACTGCTGTTAATCTGAGGTCGGCGAATTTGACGGGGGCTAATCTGGAGGGTGCTATTCTCCACGGCACAAATTTAACTGAGGTGATTCTGTGGGGGAGTAATCTGGCTGATGCTGTGCTGATGCGGGCTAATCTGGAAGGTGGTAATTTGGTACGGAGTAATTTGACGGGGGCTAATCTTAACCTGGCTCGTCTTGGCGGGGCTGATCTTAGCTATGCTAATCTGCGGAATGCTTATCTGTGGAAAGCGGACTTAACTGGGGCTAATTTATCTGGGGCGAATCTGCGGGGTGCTAATTTTCGGGGGGCGATTCTTGACGGTGTGAGTTGGACTGATGCTATGTTGATGGGGGCGGTGATGCCAGATGGCAGTATTCACCAACAATGAAAAAATTTAATAGATCCATCCCCCATTTTACCAGAAAACGGGGGTTAAAACAATTCTTTCTTTTGAAGCCATAACAAGGCAAGCTATAAGAGTGTATCAAGTTATGGAGAGCCTGCGATGATGCTAAAAGCTAAAGATATTATGACGACCGATGTAGTGACGATTCGGGGGTCGGCTACGGTAGCAGAAGCGGTGAAACAAATGAATGATCTGTGTTTGCGGGCGCTGATTGTTCAACGTCGCCACGAACAGGATGCTTATGGCATTGTGACGGAGACGGATGTGATTTACAAGGTGACGGCTTACGGTAAAGATCCGAAAAAGATGCGGGTTTATGAGATTATGACTAAGCCCTGTATCTCTATTAACCCTGATTTGGGGGTGGAATATGTGGCGCGGTTATTTGCTCAGACTGGTATTCGCCGCGCTCCGGTGATTCAAGAAGAACTGTTGGGGATTGTTTCTATAACTGATATCCTGAGTAAGGGTGACTTTGTAGAGAAGCCTAAGAGTATTGTCCTGGCCGATCGCATAGAACAGGCGATCGAAGAGGCTAGGGCTACCTGTGCTGCCAAAGGTGCTACTTCTCCTGAATGTGCGGCGGCTTGGGATATTGTTGAGGAACTTCAGGCTGAAGCGGCACATCAGAGATCAGAACGGATTGAAAAAACTGCTTTTGAGGTTTACTGCGAGGAAAATCCAGAAGCTGCTGAGGCTAGGGTCTACGACAACTAAAGGACTATTAAAGTTGACATTGGGGCGGGTGAATGTTCTCTCCCCCAATGTCAAGGTCTCAAGGGTTGTTGTCGGGGAAGACAACTGGCTATGGTTTTGGTGGAGGAATTCAGTTAGGGGGGTTTGGGGTTTTGAATCAGAAACTGTGGGCGTGCAGTACCTCCATCACGTCACAAACATAGCTGATGCCGGAATAATCGTCGAAAAACTGAGCTGCAACTTCATCGGCAATCTTCACGGCCATATCCCGATTGGGGGTAAGCACCTCGAACTTTACATTGGAGTAGGTGTCGCCAACGCTGGGTTGTCCGGACGATCGCACGTTGCGACTGCCTTTACCGCCAGCGTCCACGACTGTATAACCGGTGGCTCCGGCTTCGTCGATGATCTTGGCGATCTTTTTGAGCAGCAACTTTTCGGTGACAATGACGAGCTTGCTGGCTTTCTGGGTCATCTGGGTTACCTCTTGATGGGTTCTGTTAGAACAATTAAAGACAATAGTCTATGGTTTTGCTTTAAACCATATTTTTAAGATTATGCCAAATATCCGCGAATCCAATACCTTCTGTGAAGAAAAATTGACTCAGATTAGCGGAAGGATTTGATAATAAACACTTATGGTTAGATAAATAGGTTTTTTTAGGGCAACTATCCAACAGCGGAGCAGATCTTGGATATGATCACCGCAGATATTTGAGTGGGCGGCGACAGGGGGGCAAGGCTGGGACGATTCGAGCTACTGGAGAGGGGGCAAAAACCTTTCTGGTGAGGGAGTTGCCTGGGTTCGCCAGGCTGTGGCAGGTGTGGGGGCGATCGCAAGGAATAGAGAAAATTATGCGATCGCCATTTACATTAACCACAGATATAGGAGTTTTCTGATAATAAAAGGAAAACTTATGATTTGCATTTGATATTACTTAGCAGATCCATGTAGAGCGATCGCAAATTTGTGTCGCTCTACATATAAACTTAAACACATAGACTGAACTAGATAAAAAACCAATATCAATAGAGTCAAGTCTATACAATAGCCTAGGGGGCAACTGGTCTTCTAAACCCTGTGGGGAGAAAGAAATACCATCCCCAGAGGGCTATGGTTCAGCTCTGGCCGAATACCCAAAAGAGTGAAGCCCCACAGGCGGACTTGGGTTTGGCTTTTGTTCGATATATTCCAGCACACGAGGCACCGGGATGGAAATGAATTTTTCGCGGCGGGTTGACTCCCTGCTCACCCGGAAGCCTAAAACTACCGAGGATTGGAGGCTACGCTTGCCTGCAGTCCTGACCCCTAATATCTGATTTAAGGAGTAATGACATCGTGGATTTCTTGTCCGGTTTCTTAACCCGCTTCCTGGCGCAGTTGCAGTCCCCGACACTAGGCTTTCTGATTGGTGGCATGGTAATTGCGGCGGTCAATAGCCAACTACAAATTCCAGATGCGATTTATAAATTTGTTGTTTTCATGCTGCTGATGAAGGTCGGCTTGAGTGGGGGGATTGCGATCCGTGGATCGAATCTGACAGAGATGCTGTTGCCTGCAGTTTTCGCTCTGGTAACGGGTATCGTGATCGTGTTCATCGGGCGCTACACCTTAGCCAAGCTGCCGAATGTAAAAACGGTGGATGCCATTGCAACTGCGGGCTTGTTTGGTGCTGTAAGTGGCTCTACGATGGCGGCAGCCCTGACGCTACTAGAAGAACAAGGCATCGAATACGAGGCTTGGGCGGCTGCACTTTATCCGTTTATGGATATCCCGGCGCTGGTGACTGCGATCGTTTTGGCTAGTATTTATGTCAGCAAGCAGAAGCACAGCGATATGGCAGATGAGTCTCTCAGCAAGCACGAGTCTCTGAGTAAACAGCCGGTTGCTGCGGGGGATTATCCGAGCAAGCCGGAGTATCCCACGACGAGGCAGGAGTATCTCAGCCAGCAGCGCGGTAGCGCCAACCAGGGAGTCGAGATATGGCCGATCATCAAGGAAAGTCTCCAGGGTTCTGCCCTATCGGCATTGCTGCTTGGTCTGGCTCTGGGATTGCTAACCCGACCGGAAAGTGTCTTTCAGAGTTTCTACGAGCCGCTCTTCCGGGGACTGCTTTCAATACTGATGCTGGTAATGGGTATGGAGGCGACGGCAAGGCTTGGTGAGCTGAGAAAGGTAGCCCAATGGTACGCAGTATATGCTTTTATCGCGCCGTTGCTGCATGGGCTTATAGCTTTCGGTCTCGGCATGATTGCCCACGCGGTCACGGGATTCAGCCTTGGGGGGGTTGTGATCCTGGCGGTCATCGCCTCGTCAAGTTCAGACATCTCTGGGCCGCCCACTTTAAGGGCGGGTATCCCGTCTGCGAATCCCTCGGCCTATATCGGCTCGTCCACAGCGGTCGGCACACCAGTGGCGATCGCCTTGGGAATACCGCTCTACATTGGACTTGCCCAGGCGCTGATGGGCGGTTAATCCTAGAGGAGTCGCGGTCTGCCGGTGCTTGCTTGCCCGGCAACCAAGGCGGCGGCTATGATTTCACGGTGAAGGTCTCCCTAGCTGTCTGTGGCAAGTTGGGGAGTCAAATAATGGATTATCGATTAGTGTTGATGAACTGCGATCGCTGTTATTCGTGGTTTCCGGTCAAAGATAAACTTGGGTTTAAGTAAGACTCTCAACAATAACCATAGCGATCGCAATTCTCCGGGAGTTGACAAGTTTTGCCATTGTCCTGGACGACAGAACAGCATTTCTACAAGTTGTCGATGTTGCGACACTGTTAGGGCTTCAAACTCAACCCGAATAGTGGGAAATTCACCGTTCCATTGAGTATCAGTAATTTTCCCCCCTAGGTTTAATTGTACATCAATAATTTCCATTTGTAAAGGTAAAAATTCGGATTTTTGTTTGCCATTTTTGTGGTTAAGAATAGACCAGGCGGCGGGTTCTGTGACCACAATTTCAGCACCGACTTCGGAAATATAACGAGTTATTCCCCCTACAACTTGGTCAGAAATTTGGAGTTTGACAGACCGACGCAATTGGAACCAGTCATAGGTATCTGGTAGGGGTGCATCTATGATAATTAGGAGAGATACACTTAAAACTACTAAGTTGTAAATACTCCAGATGATGCCTAAATTGACTCCGGGGTCATTATCAACATTTGATGCTAATAGTTGATGATGCCAAAACAGGCTGACAATTGTGGCTATTAACAGGACAATAAGAGGTGATGCTAATTTCCAGGAGCCGGAAAATTCGGACTTTCTTTTACCTTTGGGGGTTACTTTAAAGCCACCTTTAAAAGGATTAAGCATGACTTGAATTACAGTTAATGCCATGGGGAATGATTGGAAAATTGCATAAATTTCTGACAGGAAGGCTGACCGAGATTTTTGGTTTAACCAAGCAAAAGCCAGGAGAGAAACTAGATAATATGGCATGAAAAAGTAAATAAAATCCCCGACACTAGCTTTAATAGGAATCACGCCTAAAAACCGATAAGCTAAGGGCATTAACAGGATAAAAATTCGGGAAATGCTAGTAAACCAATGTAGCAAACCTTCTAAATGTGCTAATCTTTGTCTGAGGGTTAAACCGGGTATGGTTAAAGGATTGGAGTTGATAAAAAAGGCTTGTAATGTACCGCGCGCCCAACGCATTCTTTGATTAAGGTGGTCGGTGATACTTTCGGCGGCTAAACCTGCGCTTAATTTTTCGTTTAAATAAATGAGTTTGTAGCCTTTGCTGGCTAGGGTAATTCCGGTAAAATAGTCTTCACTAATTGATTCGGTAACAAACCCGCCAATGGCTTCTAATGCTGTGCGTTTAACTACAAATGATGTCCCGGCACAAACTACACTACCCGCACCATCTTTTAATGGTTGTATATGTCTATAAAATACTTCTTCTTCGGGGGTAATGATATTTTCTAATCCTAAATTTCTGGATACTGGGTCGGGGTTATAAAAGGTTTGGGGGGTTTGGACTAAGGCGGTGTTAGGATTTTGAAAAAATCCTACTGTTCTAGTTAAGAAGTTTTTGGTGGGAATGAAATCGGCATCAAAGACTGTAATTAATTCGCCATTTGTGAATTTCAAAGCATGATTAAGGTTCCCGGCTTTGGCGTGAAGGTTATTAGGTCTAGTGAGATAATTACAGCCTAATTCTTGGGCTAGTTGTTTAACTTGGGGGCGGTTTGTGTCGTCTAATATGTAGACTTTTTTGGGGTGATAGTCTAAGGCTTGACAGCCGATAATTGTGCGCCTCAGAATAAATAAGGGTTCGTCGTAGGTGGGGATGAAAATATCAACGGTTGGGGTGAATTTGCGTTGAATAACTGACTGTTGGAGTTGGTCGGCTTGGCTACTTCTATCGGTGCTATTTACAATTAGGTAAATTTGAATGATATTAGCACCAATAATGTAAATTTCGAGAGCCATTAGAGTGAGGCTAAATAAACCATTGAGGGGGTCGCTGAGGTTGAGGGTGGAGAACGATCGCCATAGTAAATAACGGATAGTTAATGCTAAGATAATGGCGACAATTATCGCCCTTGATATGGCTGTTGGTTTAGGGTAAATCTTGGTAATTATCCAGGCGATCGCACTTAATAAAATGGTGGGAAACCATAAATAACTACTCGGAATATCCGGCAATTCTAACCACAGCGGTGGGTTTTGTTGTTGGAAATATAGTTGCTGAAAAAAATCGCTGATTAGCGGCTGGTCAGACACCCACCCCCAAGCGATCATACTTAAACACCCCATCACGCCCAAAGCCCATATAGTAGGGATATTTGGGCGTTTAATACCTCGGAAATAGCGTTTAATAGACTGATAAAGCAACCCTGATGTCATCGAAAATGCTCCGGTTCTGGTTAAATATCTAAGCAGTGTAATGAGAGTGCTAACAATCAAAATAGGTGAGCATTGATGTATATGTTAACATAATTTAACAATTGTGTGTAAATTCGCTCATCTCACTGTAATTAAGTCGATATTTTCAGTAAACCGGCTATTTATGAGTTTTCGGGAATAGTTATCTTAAATTTGGCTAAGAATCTGTTCTGTGCTATAAGATAAGGCAGACAAGTGTTGTCTGCCTTCTAACCAGAGGTATATTTTTAGTTGGGGGGGATTAACGGATCAATTCTGTGTCTGATTTTGATTTTGTGTTCTGGCTGTCCATTGAGCGATCGCCTGTTGAGCCGCCGTATATGGTGGGGTTCCCTCTGGAATTAAAACGGCCGCCAAAATAGCTGCATCAAATTGATTATTTTGAGCGCGGGACTGAGCCAGTTTCCAAATTTCACCACTCCAGCGAGCGATCGCTTCGGTAGCCTGATCATAACCCAATTCTTGCGGACCAATGGTAGAAACAGCAGCGATCGCATTACTATAAGTAGAAGCCTGTCCCGGTCGAATTTGAGAGCGAGCCGCCTCAATTTTAGCTTCATTCTCCCGCAGTTGTGTGAGAGGTTGCTGCCAATTTTGAATTTGCAATTGCGCCTGTTCATAAATGGGGCGTTGAATTTCCGGGACTAAAGATGCTGCTGCTATCGCTTCCGACCAATTCCCCATAGCCGCCCGTCCTTCGGCGATATCGAGAATCATTTGACTCCAGCGTTGGATAGCTAGTTGCGCTTCAGGATAAAGTGGGTCGTTATTAGGAATTTGATTAGCTTGGACGATCGCCTGACTCAAACGAGAAGCCGAGGTATTTTGAACTATCATTCTAGCCTGCTGTAAAAGCTGTTCACCGTTAGCAGGAGTGGGCGCAGGGGTTACAGGGGTATCATCCCCAACTACAGCTTCTGGCGGCGTTAGGGCTTCGGTTTCTGTGGGGTCGGTAGTTTCCGGGGTGGGTGGTTGGGATAACTCCGTAGGAGGTAAAGAGGGGGTAGTGGAGGCTTGGGAACCTACGAATAGGGATCGGTTAGTATAGAATACCCCCAATAACAGTAGTACAGCGATCGCACCACTCCAGATAATAAGCTGTTGAAAGAATGATCTGTCTGACATAATTTCTTCCTGGGGCTGTTCATTGGTCTTTTGGCTGGGGTCTGGTGTATCTGATGATCCAGAGACCTGCTCCTGATTTAATGATTCTGTGGGGTTTTCACTGGCGTCTGGTCGGCTTACCGGAGCGCTTGGTATGGTTGAAGACAGCTTCAGATTGGGTAAAGCTGAGGGGTTGCTGCCATTTTGCTTAGGTGCAAAAGTGGAATTGAGCGCGGAATTGCTCTGATGGTTTCCCGCCGCCGCCATGGCTTTGGCTGGTTCAGGTTGTAGCAGCAATTGCGCCTGTTCTGCGGTGGCGATCGCAAATACTGGGTTTTGTACCGGTCGTAAATGTTGATCGGTCAATTCGGGAAGGCGATCGCTTAAAAATGATTTCAAATCAGCCAGAGTCTGACATTTTCCTGATTTCAACCCTTCTAATAGGGCGGCGGTGAAAAAGCCATTTCGTAGGGAAGAGGTTTCCCTAGATACCTCGTCAGGACGACAAGATAAGATTGTCGGAATCCTAAATTTTTCCGATAAGGCGATCGTCTCCCTTCCAATCTGATCGCCTACCTGCACTCCCTGAGTCCGGTTAATATCCAACAGCAGTAATATATTATCCGTAGGTGCATTGTTTAAATGCTTAAACAGCAGGCTGATCGGGATAGCCGTTTCCTCCAGGTTCTCTGGGCTGCCATCAATAGGCATTAGATAATCTTGCCCCTTATGATGAATGCCGTAGCCACTGAAAAAGCAAAATAGGGTATCTTCCGCCTGGAGTTGTTCTCGACAGATACTTTCCATCCAGTCTAACAGGTTTCCCCGGCTCGGATAAGTAGGCAGATCCCACGTTTCCGGGGACGTATCCGTGATCAACACACAGCGATCGCTCGCAAAACCAGCATCTTGAGCCCAGAAATGATTGAGAGCTTCTGCATCCCTTTGGGCGTAACTCAGGGGTTGCAGGAATTGATACTGGTTAATCCCAATGGTCACACAAACATAATGTTTCATCTAACTTACCTCAATTTGATAACTTTAACTTGCGCCTCAGACGCTACAGACGGCACTCAAAGACTCTTGATGGCTCAATACCTGATTGCAAAACCATATAACCACCAATAATAACTATCGTTCTTTAAATTAGGGGTCGAGAATGGAGTCACCTCCATCCCCTCCCATTCAGAACCGTACTTGAGACTTTCACCTCATACGGCTCCTAGTTTGACCGTCTCCTTGTT
>NZ_JARPLC010000158.1:0-9163 GCF_032350395.1 Limnospira sp. PMC 289.06 | reverse complement strand
TAAATGTTTTGGAACCTACTAATTGTTCTCCGTTCTGTAGGGGAGTGTATAGCATAGCTTTAAAGCCCTCCCACGTGGGGTGAATATCCCAGTTAGGAAACTGGTCAAAATATACCCCTTTACTTTGATGGTAAGATGTTAAATCGCTTACGATATCGCGAGAACGTTTCCTTCCTGTGTTGCGGTTGTACCCGGCAAAATACTCATCCTCCAGTTGTTGAAATATTTCCCGGTAGGTTATCAGATTATCCTCAATCTGATTTTTCCCTAGGATGGTTTTATCGTACCAATCCCAAAATTCACTAGCGCTAGTGATAGTCCCTAGGGCTTCAGATACCAATTTAGCTTTCTTGACGCCGTCTATCACCCCTTCTGGAGTACACTCAAGGTTAGCCGTTTTGGAGCTGCGTTTCCCGGTAGGTGGTTGCTTAAACTGCAATAAGAGATTGTACCTAAGCCCTGACTTCTGGATTTTAAGGCTAACCCCCCTAGGACACTCACCCTTAAACTCCTGATAGGCTTTCAAGAATCTAGCATAGCCCCCGTCATAGTTACCCTTTCCCCCTACTGTAGGGGTATTGATATCGTTACTCATTTTTTACTCACTTGTTATCCTGCTATGGTTTTGAGTAACACCTAAGTAACGGTAGAATAGGGGTTATAGGCTATGTAGACGCATCTCCACCATCACCCGCACCACCGATCGCGGGGTGTAAAACTCGCCCCCTCGCTTGCCCTCGGACCCGGCAAACTGGCCGAGAAAATACTCATACACCCGCCCCAATACATCCCTGGCGGTGTCCTGCGCCTCCCCTAGGGCAATGTTAGAGATCAGGTCGATCAACTCCCCCAGCATTACGGCATTCAAGGCGGGGCGGGCGTATTCCTTGGGCAGAACCCCCTTCAGGGAGGAATTCTCCTTTTCGATCGCCAGCATAGCCTCATCAATCAGCTTGCCAATGGTCGGCTGCTTGGCGTTGGCTTGCGGGTGCGACCACCGCGCCGCCTGGGGCACCCAAAACACATTTTCTGCTGTATACTCATCGGAATCTTCCACGCCTTCGGGGTATTCCTCGGCTAGTTCTCGCTGTCGAGTCTCAAAGCGATCGCAGATGTGCTTGAGAAATATTAGCCCCAGGGCAACGTGCTTATAATCGGAGGGCTCCATATTGCCGCGTAACTTGTCGGCTGCCTTGAAAAGTTCCGCCTCATAACCAAGACTGGCACCATTATTTTTTGGGGATGGGGCTGATTTAGGCATAGGGACAAAAGGCGATCGTTCGTTTACTAAGGAAACATTATATGGGAAACCAATCGCCCCAATTACAAACATTCACCCGACAAAAGGCGATCGCTCCTTGAACTCCCGCCGACTTCAGCCAGTTTTCCAGAATTAAAGCTACATCAAGGAAGATACCGAATTGGGTTTTGGCGACCTTCGGCTGTAAAAATAACAACCACCTTTTCACCTGGCTTGAGCAAGTCACGGGCTTTCACAAATAACTCCTACAATATCAATAATGGCAAGGTGTGATCAAACTGTACCATGAAACTGGCAGGAAATTCCCGTCGGGTAGGCTTTCCCTTTTGTCGTCATTGGTGCAATAATCACCGTGGCAATATAACGGTTCATTTCATAGGGTGAGATGATCACACAGGGTCGTGTTTTGGGAGTTGCCCATTTTAACGATTCGGGTTCTAATCACTTTGCTGATGCTTGGATCGCCTTAAAGGCAGGATGTAACTACATTGTAACCACAAGCCAAGAAGCGGTCAATTGATGGAGCATCAGCCTGCTTTACCTGTACTTCTCCTCTAGTAGTCTACATAAGGTTCTGGGGGTTCTTCTGTTCCTAACTGAATGACTTTAATGAGGCTTTGAGTCCAGGGATGAAGCTCCGCAAAATAATTCACATTTTTTGTTGATGAATTCACGGTGAGGGTTTCCTGTTGAATTGAAGTTAACAAGCACTGGACTAAACGCCAGCGATCGCTAATTGGCAACTGCCAGACTCTCACCGATAACCTCTGTTCCGTCCGCACCAACGCAGTGTTAACTAGTCAATAAGTTACACAGGAGTAAACACAGTGTTCACTGACAACTTCGATTCTAAGGCTTTACGATTTGCTCAAGTTCAATATTCGCCTCGGCTTGAAGACCAAGGCATCTAGCAATACCCTCCACATCTGTACTTAAACGACAACCCAACGCTAACCTCAAAGAATGGTCTGGTTGCTCCGTCATTTGATAGGCATGAATATGCATAGAATCTCCTAATTGAGCTTGATGACTGATATGTGAAAAGCTAAATTCACGCTGTATATAATCTAGGAAACAATCTTGAATTACAAGAACCAGCTTTTTATTGATATGCTCAAAAGTCTCAATTTTATGATGTAGCTGTATAAGGATTGTTTTAGCTGTCATTTTCCAGTTCATACCGAAGGTCTTTTGGGATTGACTTTGGTTATCTTCTGTAGGAACTCCCAGTTCTTCAAGTAACCGTTGGCGTTCCGGCCACACAGTACCGGTTGTATCCAGCGTTTGGAGTTCAATGCCAACAAAATCCTTCACCTTATTATTTAAGGCAGATACGAGAAAATAATCCACATTCCCTCCTGGAATTGAAATTTCTGAAACCAGATGCAATTCATTTCCAGGTTCATGGTTCGTTAACAAGTGTAAGCAGTCTATGAAGATCTGTTTTCTCTCTAGCAACCTATGAGGACAAATGATGACCGGAATCGCATTTTTGCCATAGATTACTGAGCAGGTACCTATGGATATATCAGGTTGACTTTTGCGGACTTTTATACAACGCCTTTGTAAATATGGACAATGTTGCTCTCGAATAAGACTTGTCCAATCTATATGTTCGGGTTGATTTATTGAATATCCAAAAATCTCAATTATTTTACTCATAAAATTGTTTCACTTCTGGCTTTCGCTATCTCTAAGTAATGATGGGAAATATCTATCCCGCAGGACTTTCTGCCAAGTAACTGGGCTACCAACATCGTAGTTCCAGTACCACAAAAAGGATCTATAATAATTCCGTTAGGTGGACAGGTAGAAGATATGGGAATTTTACAAAGATCGACGGGATAGGGTGCAAAGTGAAGTTCTCGTTTTTGAGTATCTTCTGGAAGAATTTCCCAAACATCACTTGGCTTAGATCCTTTAGGATGATATTTCAGAAAGTAAAATCCTTTTTCTTTGAGTTCTTTGGCCCGACCAGAAACTTTCTCAGAATCAGAATGCGTGGTTCTTTGTTGCCCTCGAATAATCATCCTGAAATCAGAAATAATGCCATCAGAAACTTGACGAAGAATTTCTTCCAATGCCTGATAAGCATTGCGTTTTTCATTTTCAGATAGGTCAGTGGATAGCTCGATTTTTCGCTTATAGCGAATCCCAGTGACACCCGTCGCCGAAACAACAGAACCATTCACTACTTTCGTCTTTCTTGGTGAAGAACGAATAGAATCTATATCATAGTAATACTTTGGTGACTTCACGAAGTGAAACAGGTTTTCATGTATATTTCTCAATCTATCCTTAGAATGGTCTGGTCCTCCTTTAACTTTGTTCCAAATAACGCTATTTCTTAGGATCCAGCCTTGATTATCTGTCAAGTTCAAGGCGATACGCCACGGTAAGCCGAGCAAGTTTTTGTGGTAGTAAGAATCGCCAATGTTGAGCCAAAAAGAGCCTGTTTTCTTCAGAACTCTATGAACTTCAGAAAAAACTGAGCATAAGTTATCTACATAAGTCTTGAAATCCGGCTCCCATCCGATTCCGCCTGCGTCATATTCTCTTTTTCCCCAATAGGGTGGACTAGTCATACAACAATCGAAAGAATCACTGGGTAGCTCTTTCATGACTTCAAGAACATCTCCCAACAAAAGCAAAGGGGCGATACTTTTATTTACTCGATAATTTTCAAATTGCTCTTGAAAGTCTTGATTGACTATGAGACAGTCACCAAATAGTGGTAGCCGAAGGTTCTGTGGTGATTGTGATGGAGCATCATCCTCTATTCGCATTTTTGATCCTTGAACTTTCAAGCAGCACCAGTGCTCCTACAGGTTTTTGAACCTTTAGGGGATTCTACAACAGATAGAGCTAATGTATTAGTCCAGAGCAGCTTCAAAGTAAAGCTCAACCCAACTCCATAGTTGCAACTACTCAGTAACAGCATTTGCTGTCCCATATAAGTGTCATTCACCAATCAGGGGGCTTACCCTTTGCTACCGAGCTAGCTAACTATTAATTAGGCAGCGATTAGCAGCCTAACATACCCAAGATGTGGAAAGCTGAACCCTCCATAACTAAGCTGTGCTGGGATTTTAGCACATAAATATCGAGGTGTCAAAAATTGGTAGATTTAGCATACACAAAACTTCATTCCTCGCCCAATTCCTTAACTGGCAAGGGGTTCAGCCTTTTTTAAAGGTGGATGTTATACAGAATCAAGGGGATATGCACCTTAGCCTCAAAAAGCTACAAGCCTTTACTGCCAGGAGTTACTGTTTTTAATCACTCTGGGCAAACAATCGCCGGATCAAGGTTTCCATCTGCTCCGACTGAAAGGGTAAATTCGGATACACATCAAACCCGGAAAAGGCATTTTTATCGGCTTCCCAAACATTCATCCGACAAAAGGCGATACGGCTACCGCCACGCTCCGCGATCGCTCATTCAACTCTCGCCGACTTCAGCCAGTTTTCCAGAATTAAAGCTACATCAAGGAAGATACCGAATTGGGTTTTGGCGACCTTCGGCTGTAAAAATAACAACCACCTTTTCACCTGGCTTGAGCAAGTCACGGGCTTTCACAAATAACTCCTACAATATCAATAATGGCAAGGTGTGATCAAACTGTACCATGAAACTGGCAGGAAATTCCCGTCGGGTAGGCTTTCCCTTTTGTCGTCATTGGTGCAATAATCACCGTGGCAATATAAAGGTTCATTTCATCCTGTGAGATAATCGCACAGGGTCGTTTTTTCTTAATTTCACTGCCAATTGTGGGGTCAAGATTAACCAAAAAAACATCGAAATGCGATCGCTACCACTCCCATTCGCTTTGTTCCCAATCGGTACTGTTTATATGTGAGACTCACTTTTAATTTCACATTGTGAATCGTACAAGGTCACAATTTATGGGAATTCCATTCACTAAGTTGAGCAGTGCTTTATCGCTAACTATAGGAACTCAACGCTCTAGTTTTTTGAGTTCCTCGATATGGTTTGCTCCTCACTGTCTTAGGAGTAATGAATTGGCATACTCAGCATAAGTTCTACACTTTTTTATTTGTGCAGTTGCCTCTGGGACAATTGAGTTCAACCCACTGATAAGCGTTTTCTTCTCCTCAGCAGCAAGTTGCTGATCTTCCTGAGCCTGCTTTCAGCTATCCCTGTAGTTACTTAAATAGGCATCCAAAGAGGCAAAAAATTGATCAAACCGCTGTTGGAAATCATCATCAAGATACTTATTCAAACTTTCTTCAAGAGCAGTAATACTCGCTTGCATTGAATAATTTATTTCAGGAATCAACTCATTTAGTGAAACCGTATAATAATCTATATTCTTGTTAGGACGCTTTCGTTTTTATGTAAGACCGATTGGTATTATCCAAAGCCAATGCCACCACACTCTTTTGTGAACTGTTACTTCTTCATATCCCTGATCTATGGTTTTGGTTTGGCTTCTAATGTGAGGTCTATTAACAGATATATGGTCAGATGTATCTACAACAGGAGGGGGTAGAGAAAGGGTGATATCAAAAGATTTATTAAGACGGGTACGTGCTCTTTCAATAATGGGGTTTGTTTCTTGTTCCAAAAAACTCATTAATTTTGAACGTGCTTTCTCAACCTCGCGAATCGTTTCCTCTCGAAAGGCGACCAGAAGACTCTCTGCTCGTTGCTTGGCATAAGCAACGGCTCCATTGGCAAATTCCTCTGCTTCATCATCACTCTTAAATTCCAAGATTCCAGAACTCTTAAATTCTACGGCGTTTTTCAGTCTTTCGGAAATCCATTTAGGAAATAATTCAAAGCTACCCAGCGGAGTCGTAAAAATTTTTCTTGCTTCTATGTCTAGCCTTTGGATTAAATTAGCTTGCTCATAGTCTTCTTTGGCAAAGTAATCTTCAAGACTTATGGCTGCTGTTTCCTTTAATTTCCCAAGTAAGTCTTCAAGATTTTTTTGAAGATGATTCTTGATATTATCAACTTCTTTAAGTCGCTTACGACTCAGTTCAAGATGTTCAAGATCTTGCTCCAACGCTGCCACTTCTAACCTGAGTTTCTCTTCGTCTTTAGCAATGGCACTACTTCTTAGTATAACGTCATCTCTCAATTCTTCTAAACGTTGACGGCTAAGATTAAGTGCAGATTTGATACATCTGGGAGCAGCACTTTCCATGAGAACATTGATGGCGTTCTCCAAGAAGGGCTCAAAACCGGACTTCTTCCATAATCTCTGAGCCTTTTTTTGCAATTGTTCCAATGAACAATCTTCAAGTTCCTCTTCCCAATCAATCCCAAAAACTTGCTCTGCTAAAGCTCTTGCAGTTTTCATCTCCTCTTTTTTAATATTAGGGTGATGTTGCATTTCCGAAAGGAAACTCGCCGCACAAAAAGCCCATCTGGCGGCTACCTCAAACACCCTTCCTGCATCACTTGATTCACCCAATCCCAAATCAGCAATGACAAACTGCTTCACCTTCTCAGATGTCATCGGATCTTTTTCAGTTCTTTGATCAACCTTATTGACAAGAACATATAAATTCTCTTTCCCTAACAATCGAACAACCGGTTCAACTTGGCGCTTAATTTCCTCTGCTGCTTTGTTATTTAACTGTGTAAAGTCAAGGACAATTAGAACCATTGAACTTCGGCGTAATTGCTCTGCTACAACCGCAGACAATCTCAGGTTTTCTCCGGCTTAATTAGGTCCGGGAGTATCAACAATAACGAGATTTCCTAAGAATTTAGATTGACCAGCATCTGTGGCTTTCCAGAAAGGAGTATAGATGCAGGGAACGTCAAAATATTCTTGATTTAATGGATCTATCAACGGCTCAAGAACTGTACAAACGCGAACGATGTCATTCAAATCCGTTAATGTTTGTTTGATGCCTTCTAACCCCCCTATCTCAGACTGAATCGAGAAGCCATCTTGAATTTTCGGAATCAGTGAAGTTAAATGGGGATACTTTGCCATTTTGGTAACTGCCTGATTTAGACCGTTTGTTTTAATTTTCTGCTGTAGAGTTGAAAGAGTCCTCTTTAAACATGAAATAGTATTTGGCTTCAGCACTAAAACTGGCTGTGCTTTATCAGAACGAAGAATAATTTCCGTGGGTAACGTAGTCATGGCTGATGCCCGACTAGGTAATATATCTTGTCCAACAATCGCGTTGATAATCGTAGACTTCCCCGCCTTCATAGGAGCAACGATCGCCATGACTAACTCAAGATCTTCTACATTCTTTTTGGCATCTACAACTTCTTTTTGAAACCCGGCATACTTCTTACCTGAAGGGTCAGAAATCAACAGATTACTGGCACGATACATTAACTCTTCGATTTTCTTAAGTAGACTTATTACGTCTTGTTGCAAGTCCTCAAGATTTGGTTGTAGAAAATCTGTACTCATGATGGGTTATTAGAATCAATTGACTTAACTAGAGAAATATAGTTTGTATGATCACCATATCTTTAGGCATTTGGGTTAATTCATCCTTGCTCAAGATCTTGTGTAACTCTCTGCCAACTGGTCTAACTTAACCTGGCTGCAAAACCGACAGCATTTAGCCACGACTCCACCGAGGGCTGGCGACATAACCATTATTAATTAGGCGGCGATTAGCAGCCTAACATACCTAAGACTTTAGGAAGCTGAACCCTCCATAACTAAGCTGTGCTGGGATTTTAGCACATAAATATCGAGGTGTCAAAAATTGGTAGATTTAGCATACACAAAACTTCATTCCTCGCCCAATTCCTTAACTGGCAAGGGGTTCAGCCTTTTTTAAAGGTGGATGTTATACAGAATCAAGGGGATATGCACCTTAGCCTCAAAAAGCTACAAGCCTTTACTGCCAGGAGTTACTGTTTTTAATCACTCTGGGCAAAGAATCGCCGGATGAAGGTTTCCATCTGCTCCGACTGAAAGGGTAAATTCCGATATACATCAAACCCGGAAAAGGCATTTTTATCGGATTCCCAAACATTCACCCGACAAAAGGCGATACGGCTACCGCCACGCTCCGCGATCGCTCCTTGAACTCTCGCCGACTTCAGCCATTGTTCCAGATAATCTATCAAATCGGTGTAACGGTGAAGCCGAAGGTTTCAAATACTCCGACTACCTCACGTCCGCTGAGAACAGGAAGAGTAGAGGACATGATTACGCCATTACCTCTACTTGGCAGGTTTCAATCGTTAGGGGTAGCCCACGTTCTGCACGAACTTCAAGGCAAGCGATAATTGCATATCTGATATTTTCTAGAGCTTCTGCCCTCGTTTGACCTTGGCTGACACAACCCGGAATGCTGGGACACTCTACAACCCAAACTCCATCTTCGTCACGGTCAAGTGTTACAGTCAACTTCATCAGTTTTCACCATGAAAATCTAGGAGAATATTGGTATCAATTAAAACTCTCACTGAAGGTATTTCTCCACCCGATGCTCTTCTAGCATCACAGCTACTTCTTGGTCAGTTGGTGCAGGCTGGTCTGTTTTGAGTAAGGCGCGCATTCGTCGAATTGCACCATAACGATCAGGCTTTGCACTTGGGGTATTCTGCAAGGACTCAATTATAGCACTGACCAACGCGAGGCGATCGCTCGGTGATAACTTGATAGCTTCTTCCTTCAGGTTTTGCAGTAACATAGACAGCTCCCTAAAAATCACAATCGCCCCAACTCCCCTAGATTCTTCAAGTCTAACTCAAAATCTTCTACGTCGCAGGAGTAGATGGGAATATTAAGATGCTGGAGTGGAGCTGTCGCAGATAACCTTTGATTCTTACCGATTACCTCTCAATCGGTCGGCTCCAACGCAGTGTTAGGCTTTGACTGGGGTTTAGGAGAAGCGTTTATACGAGTTAACTGACTTGGCTGGCGATCGCTTTAGTTTTTCTGTA
>NZ_JARPLC010000157.1:0-9267 GCF_032350395.1 Limnospira sp. PMC 289.06 | reverse complement strand
CGAACCACAGTTGTAGATGTGACGGAAGAATACACCAGCAAAACCTGTACTCACTGTGGTCATGTCCATTCCCAGCTAGGTGGCTCAAAAGTGTTCCGATGTCCTGAGTGTGGGTTCACTCTACCCAGGGACTGGAACGGTGCTTTTGGAATCTTTCTAAAAGCTTTGCGGGATACCGCCTCTGTTACCTTAACGGGTAATAGTGCTATCGTAGCATTGTCAGGCAATAGCCGGATAAATGTCGCGTAAATGTATCAGGCTCAATAATCTCCTCAATCAAACATCAGAACGTATTTTAATTAATGTCTCTATTTGACTGGTTTGCAAATCGACAAAAATCAGTTCCCATTAGTCCCGAACGCCAAGAGCGAGAAATTGCCGATGGTTTGTGGGTCAAATGTGAAAAATGCGGTGCATTAACTTACACCAAAGACTTACAGGCGAATCTTATGGTGTGTCTGCAATGTGACCATCACATGAGGGTCTACAGTGACGATCGCATTAAACAACTGATTGATGAAAATACCTGGCAGCCCATTGCTGCTAATCTGTGTTCAGTAGATCCCCTGAATTTTCGCGATCGCAAACCCTACAGCGATCGTCTGCGAGAATACCGGGAGAAAACAGGTCAAATTGATGCTGTCCAAACGGGGACGGGTTTATTGAATGGGGAATCGATCGCCCTTGGGGTGATGGATTTTCAATTTATGGGGGGTAGTATGGGTTCGGTGGTGGGAGAAAAACTCACCCGGATGATCGAATATGGGACTGAGCATCAATACCCGGTAGTGATTATCTGTGCTTCCGGGGGGGCTAGAATGCAGGAGGGAATGTTAAGCCTGATGCAAATGGCCAAAATCTCGGCAGCTTTGGAACGACATCGAGAGCAAAAACTTTTGTATATCCCTGTACTGACAAATCCTACTACTGGAGGGGTGACGGCTAGTTTTGCGATGCTCGGTGATCTGATTCTAGCTGAACCCCAGGCAACTATTGGTTTTGCGGGTCGTCGGGTGATTGAGCAAACCTTGCGAGAAAAACTACCTGATGATTTTCAAACTTCTGAATATCTGATGGCTCATGGGTTTATTGATGCGATCGTCCCTCGCACTCAGCTTAAAAAAACCCTCACCCAATTGATTAAGCTGCACCGACCACCACAGCCTACCGGAAGACCTTTTGTAAAATTGTCGGACTCTAACCCTAAGTCCCTCAGCCATGTCCATCGTTCTGAGGAAACCCAACAGCATCGATAATCTCTAAATCAGTGATTTGATAGTACCCACTACTGCATATAATTGGTGGGTGATGCCGGTTTTGACTAATTGTCATCGGTTTTTGCTCATTTGTCTAGGGCCCAAATGGCCTCGGACTACCATTTGGCGATCGCACAAGTGCTTAATCAGATAGTAGATCCAACGATTGACAAAGATCATTTAACACAGGACTATTGAGATCAGACTTCTGAGACAGAATCGCTAAAAACCAGGATCACAACTGCTCAAGATTGCCGATTGAGTTGTTGCTGTAGTGCGTTCTATAATCATCTAAAAGTTAAGGAGAACCATGCTAAAAAGGTACATTTGGTTGGCTGTTGCCACTGTATTCTTCACCTTTCAAATGTGGGTGGGTAATGCAAACGCTTTGGAATTGACTGAAGAATTGAGAACCTTTCCCATCAATGCTCAAGGCGATACTGCTGTCTTGAGTCTCAAAGAAATCAAAAAAGGCCAACAAGTATTTAACGCCGCCTGCGCTCAGTGTCATGCGCTGGGTGTGACTAAAACCAACCCTGATGTTAACTTGAGTCCTGAAGCCCTGGCTTTGGCTACTCCCCCCCGCGATAACATTGCAGCCTTGGTTGATTATATCAAAAATCCCACCACCTATGATGGCTTCGTCGAGATATCCGAACTGCATCCTAGCTTGAAAAGTTCAGACATTTTTCCCAAGATGAGAAACATCTCCGAAGATGATCTGTATAATGTAGCGGGTTACATTCTCTTACAACCCAAGGTTCGCGGTGAACAGTGGGGTGGTGGTAAATACCTCCGTTAATCTTTCAGATTGAAAGATTGACCTAACTAGATTTCTGACTTTAGGTTTTGGTTTTTGGTGGCTACTAAGAAGGGTTACTAAATACTCTGAAATTGTAACCACTAAAGTCCGCGAATTATCTAGGATAATCAGCGGAGCTAAAATCTAAAGTCTCCGATTTAACTGCTGATATTAAATACCTCAAATTTCCATGTTTCGTAACCGTTTTTTGCGCTCTCTACTGCTCTTATTTATCACCAATATAGTAGGATGCCTGATTTTTAGTTTCCCGGTTCAAGCTCAAAATGTTGACCCTTATGTGTTAAGATATCTGACTGATGAACCTGTGGAAATACAGAGCGATCGCCAAGGGGGAACCCAGACCTTTTCTGTAGAAGATCTATCAGCGGGAAAAGTGTTGTTTACTGATAGTTGTTTAAACTGTCACGCTGGTGGTGTAACTATTCCTTATCCGACGGTTTCCCTGTCTCTGGAAGACCTGAAAGGAGCCACACCTCCGAGGGATACTATCAAAGATTTAGTGGCTTATATGAGGCATCCCGTCAGCTATGATGGTAGTGATACTAACTACTGGTGTCGGGAAATTCCCGAAAATTGGCTTTCGGATGCAGAAATTGATAACTTAGCGGCTTTTATCTTACAATCAGCCATTAAAGCACCTGGTTGGGCTAAAAACTAAAAAAATCGGGTAATTATAGCCAATTACCCAACCCTAGTCAGGGGGTGATTCAATTAGTTGGGAGTAGCTAAATATCACCCTTACAGCGGGTTAAATAAATCTGAGCGACCTTATCTTGGGGGTTCTGTTCTAAACAGGATTCAAAAAGTGCGATCGCCTCAGAAATCTCGCCTAAATAATAGTGTAATAATCCTCGCTCAAACATAGTTTTTGTGGCTTGTTTTCCCGCGCGCAAGTCGGGGGGGTCAGCATCAAAGACCTCAAACACAGAAACCATTTCTAACTTCCCCTTAACCTGAACATGATCAATAAGACGGATACCATACTCATTAATATGGTTAAGTCGGACAAATGTATAGTGAGAGATTAATAGAGATACGCCGTAATTTTTAGTTAATCCTTCCAAACGGGAAGCCAAATTAACCGCATCACCAATTACAGTACCATCCATGCGCGATTTTCCCCCCACAGTTCCTAACATCAATTTTCCGGTATTAATACCAATACCAATTTCAATAGGGGGACGATAGGTAGGTTTTGTGGGGTCGGTACGCCGTCGAGTTTTGTTGTATTCTGCTAGTAGGTCAAGCATTCTAATTCCGGCTCGCAGAGCATCATCGGCGCTGTGGCTAAAGAGGGCCATAATTTCATCACCAATGTACTTATCAACAAAGCCTCGATATTCGGCGATCGCTGGTTCTACATGGGACAAATAAGCATTAATAAACTTAAAATTATCCTCTGGGGTCATTTGTTCCGAGAGGCTAGTAAAATCGCGGATATCAGCAAATAAAACCGACATTTCCTGTTGAACATTATCCCCCAGTTGAACATCAACAATGCTATCTTTACCGAGATATTGTAGAAATTGGTGAGGAACAAAGCGGAAAAAGGACTGGTTGAGTTCAAATAATTCGGAGGTAAAACGTTCTAGTTCAGCTTCAGCGCGTTTACGTTCAGTGATATCTTCTACAAACCCTTGATAATAGAGAATATTACCATTTTCATCATTAACAATTCTGGCACTTTCGGAAATCCAAATAATCTCACCATCACGATTATAAACCTGAGATTCAAACTTAGATATTTCCAGGCGCTCATGCAAAGTTTCTAATAATTCATCCCAACGATTAGGTTCAACATATAACTGTTTCTGGACATCAGTTATAGAAGACATCAGTTCCTTGGGGGATTCATAGCCATAAATCTTAGCCAAAGTGGGATTAGCATTAATAAACTTTCCATCAGGGGAAATTTGAAAAATCCCTTCCAGAGCATTCTCAAAGATACTGCGATATTTGCGTTCAGTCTTACCCAAAGACTCAATCAAATTGGCTTGGTCTTGGGTAAGTAATTCTAAGGCGCGGTTCATCTCCTGAAGCTGAAAGTTTTGGTCAGCGAGTTGCTTTTGTTGTTGGAAACTGTTAATAGCTTCAGTAATGGTTAAACTCAAATCTTCATTTTCCCAAGGCTTAGAAATATAGCGATAAAGTTTAGCATATTGAATAGCATTAAATACCCCATCAATATCAGCATGACCCGTGAGCATAATATTCATAGTATGGGGGGATAAATGATGAATAACTTTTAATACTTCATCTCCCCGCAAACCCGGCATCATATAATCAGAAATGACTACCGCCAATTCTTCCCCAGCTTCTATCAATTCTTGAGCTAATTTAATTCCTTCATTGCCACTACCAGCAAATTCAAATCGATATTTTCCGCCCAATGTTCTCCGAAGCAGTCGCCTCAGAGTGTCCAAAATCATAGGTTCATCATCGACACAGAGAATAACTGGTTTGGTCATTAGTCAATAAGGAAACGGGGGAAAATTAAAAAGTGTGCTGATGATTAGGAGCGACCATCTCTGTTTTCCTTGTTTTAGGTCAGGATAGCTGCTTTTTGTACACCCCAAACACACTTTACACCCTACAGCCTCAACTGTTATTGTGCCATTTCCTCAAGTTCATGGATACGCTGTAAGGCATCCTGATGAGAATCTGAACGTCCCAGTTGTTGATAAAGTTCTGCGGCTTGGCGAAAATCAGCTAAGGCTTCCTCAAATTCTTGGCGACGGATATGGCTGAGGGCACGATTATAATAGGCATCAGCAAAACCGGGATTAAGTTCGATCGCCCTAGTGTAGTCAAGAACGGGATTGGGGCCACGGGTCGGTTCATTAAGCACCAATAGTGTCCGCGCCAATCCCAAATTAAAATAGGTTTCCGGGGAATTAGGATTCAATTCTAGGGCTCGGTTAAAATCAGCGATCGCCTCCCACGCATAACCGCGATCCAACCAACTCAACCCCCGAAAGTAATAGGTTTCGGCATTTTGGGGAGTATCCAACGACACAGGAGAGGCTTCTAGGGCTTCCCAATCCATTTGTAAATCACTAGGATTTAACTGGGCTTGTGATAGTTGTTCGAGAAACAAATTAATGGGAACGGCGGCATTAAACCCAGTTTTAATGGGGGTAACATCTCCAGAACGAGTTTGAGCAAATCCAAACTCCCCTTGGCCGTGTAAACCCACCACACGGCCTTGAGAATCAAATACCGGACCCCCACTCATACCACTCCAAGTAACAGCCTGATACCGCAAATTATAGCCTTCTGGGCGATTTTTAGGGCGACTGGTGACCAATCCGGGGGAGAGTTCTGGTTCCCGTGCCGCGCCGGTTAACCCCCCAGTAGCCGGATAAGCATAGACATAAATCTGAACCCCAATCACTACCTGTTCAGAATCGCCTAAAGTGGCGATCGGGTATTCCTGGTTACTTTCAAATCTTACTACTGCTAAATCGGGTTCATCACCTGTAGTTTGCAGTCTAGTCACACTGGTGACCGGGTGACTTTGACCATCATGGGTGCGGATACTGTAGGCGACATCAGGTGCTTTGACTACATGATTCACCGTCAGCACTGTATAGATATGATCTTGTCTAGCGATAATTACCCCAGAACCGTCTCCCAGGGCGCTATTAATTTGAACTGTAATGGGTGCAGCGATTTCGGCGACTTGCTGGGCGCTTTTAGTGGCTAGGGCGACTTGACAACTTATGACGACGGCGGCAGTTGTTGCCATTCCGGTTAAAATGGCGGTGAGGGAATCAAAGCGAGAAAAACCCAAGTTGAACATGGTTATATCCCTAAAATTTAATTAGTTAGTCTATGGTAATATGACGTAAACTCAATCAAGTTTGTTCGAGGTAGTTACCGGAAACAAAGGGTTAAATTGTACTTTGATAGGGTTCCGGTACAGGGTAGGACTCCCTGCCTACATTTTATCTATGATAGCCTGAGTGAGTCCTTCTAGGGTATATTCTTGGGCTTCAATATCAACCCTTCCTAGGAGAGTTTGGCAGGTCTGGGAGGTCTGGGGACCAATAGAGGCGATCGCCACTCCGGTGACTAAATCTCGCCAGGAATCACCCGCAAAGCCTTCTAGGAGTTTACAGAAATTTTTGACAGTCTTGGAACTGGTAAAGGTGGCAATACTAATTATACCATTTTCTAAGGCTGATTGAACATTCGGATCGATGGTATCTGGACAAGCGGACTCATAGGCGGGAACCTCTACTACTTCCGCACCAGCTTGGGTTAATTCCTTAACTAATATCTCCCGACCTCCGGTTTCCACTCTGGGAAATAATAGACGTTTTCCGCTAACTGATTCGGGGAAGTTTTCGACTAGGGAATCAGCGATAAAGTCCGGGGGTATAAAATCAGGATTTAGTCCCCATTGTCGCAAAACCATAGCGGTTTTTTTGCCGACCACAGCAATTTTAGTGCTGGCTAAAATGCGGGTATCTTTACCATTAGCCAAGAGTCTTTCAAAAAAGAATGATACAGCATTAGCAGAGGTTAATAATAGCCAGTCAAAAGGCTTTGATGTATCAGAGAAGGCGATCGCTTGATCAAGGGGTTCCCAAGTAGAAGGAGGTCTGATCATTAGGGTAGGCATTTCTAGGACTTCAGCCCCTTTTTGTTCCAGCAAACTGCGAAACTCGTTTGATTGTTCCGACGAACGGGTGACTAAAATGGTGTGATTAAGTAATGGACTCAGCATAATTCTTGAGTGGTTATGGCGAGGCTGTAGATAGGTTTGCAGTTGCACGACATTCCCCACAACTATGACACTGGGAGATAAGGATTCTCGTGATGTTTTATCTACAATATCATTTAAGGTGCCAACGATTACCTTTTGATTAAAGCGACCGCCATTTTTAATAATCGCTATGGGAGTTTCAGGCGATCGCCCATGTTGTCTAAGTTGGTGTACAATCACAGGTAAATTTCGCGCCGCCATGAGAATAACTAAAGTTTCGAGTTCCGATAAACTCGCCCAATTTAGCGCTTCTGGCTCATGGGCTGTCATGACTGCAAAACACCGACTCATGACTGTATCAGTGACAGGAATACCAGCCAGTAGGGGGGCGGCTAATGCTGAGGAAATACCTGGGACTACCTCAAATTCACACTTAGCAGCAATTAAGGCTTGAATTTCCGCACTAGCGCGACCAAAGATAAATGGATCGCCACCCTTTAGTCGCACCACCAGTTTTCCTTGTTGACAATATTTTACTAATAAACCATTAATTTCGCTTTGGGGCGTACTGACTTGGCTACCTCGCTTTCCCACATATACTTTCAGACAATGGGGCGAAATTAGGGGTATAATTGACTGATCAACTAGGGCATCATAAACTAGGACTTCAGCCTGCTTGACTAATTGATAGGCTTTTACAGTCAAATAAGCTACATTTCCTAATCCTGCCCCTACTAAATAAACTTTTCCGGTTAATTTGGTCATGGTTTCTCTCTACTGCACACCTACTCACCTATAGTGCCCAAAATCTCTGATTCTCTGATTCAATAGTACCATTAGCCGGTTGTCAGACTGTCACAGCGATCGCCATATAGGTTAACACCTTCTGCATAATAATGATTACCACCTCTGAGAGATTATACCTGAACTCTTGGCTAGGGAGGAGTGCGAACTGTCAAAATTTTATATTTGCAGGGATTTTTAGTATGAAGTTACCATTTAATTTCGGTGTTTTGACTGCTGGATTTGTTGTGATTTTACTGCTGACTTTTTCCATACTTCAGTGGCTCAATATTCCCAGTGGGAGTTTTTTGGATTGGATTATTGGCGGCATTACTTTTGGGTGGCTATTGTTAATAGTAACTGTGCCTTGGAATATACACTTTGATGCTAAGGAAGTTCTGGCAGAGGCGGCGGAGTCCGACAAAAAAGGGATTCCGATTGAACCCAGTCAGCGTTCTTATGTGCATAAATTAGTTGGTCGTTCTTTGTGGGTGGCGATCGCCTTACATATAGCTAGTGCGATCGTGCTTTTATGGTTATCATGGGCGGGAATTAGTGTAGTTGGATATATCGGCTCTGTGGCGGCATTATTACTAACCATTTTACGTCCATGTCTCCGAGGTTATCAATACTTAGTAGCCCGTTTATCAATGGTACGTCGGGAGTTTTCTTACCCCCGCGAGGATGTAGTAGAATTGAGGGGTAGAGTAGAATTTATTGAGGCTTCATTAAAGCAAATCCAGAAGAGTCTTGACCCCAATAAATCCAATTCTTGGGCATCTCAACAAAACGAAAAATTGTCTTTTTGTCAAAATGAAATCACCCGTTTAGCTGCCGATATGCAAACTCTCAAAGCCACCAACCAATCCGAACATGAGCGCCTTTCTCGTACCGCTGAAAAAGCGATCGCGCAAATTACAGAAGACAGCCAAATCCTCAATAACGTGAGGGAAATTATCCGATTTTTCAAAGAAGCCTGAGCATGGCTGGAAAATCTTTCACCCATACCCAGCTATAATTGATAATTGTAGGGACGCGCCTGGGCTGTCAATCCTCAACCTTATCAATAAACCCGCCCCACCGTTTCTTTGAGAAACCCGCCTACAATTAATTGCGTTTGGTTATTGTTTATGGGTCTTCTCGCTTCTGTGTCCGTGTCTTGGTCTTGGGGGAGTTCTCCTGCTTCTGTTTCTGGTCTGGCTCCTTTTCCTGGGTCGGTTGTGTTATGGGCTTCTGGGGCTGGTGCGTCCTTCGTGGGTGTGCGTCCTTCTTCCCGGTCCTTCTCTCGCTGGGTTGGTGTGGTCTGGTTTTCCTCTCGTCGGGCGGCTGTCTCCTTCGGGCGTGCGGTGTCTTCCGAGGCTTTTGGCGGCGGGGTGGTCACTGTTCGTCCGTGTCGGTGTTGGTGGGTGGTCTCGGTCCCCGTGTTTGTCGGATCTGTTGAGAGTGGTCGGTTTGGTCGGGGCTTACCTCTGTCGGTGTGGGCGCTGTAGGGTGCGTGACATCCAAAACTATCGGGAAAACCAACCAACTCTGGGGTTGGGTGGAGGTAACGAAACCCAACCTCACCATTTCTAACCTTCTGTTGGGTTTCACTGCGTTTCACCCAACCTACAAAGTTGAGTTTCACGGTCGTTTCACGCCACCATTAGTTGAGTAGGTTGGGTGGAGGTAACGAAACCCAACGCCACCATTTC
>NZ_JARPLC010000156.1:0-9363 GCF_032350395.1 Limnospira sp. PMC 289.06 | reverse complement strand
TTACTCCCCAACGCGATCGCCTTCCCAATACTCCCCAACGCGATCGCCTTCCCCAAAACTCTCTATCGCCTTCCCAATACTCCCCAACGCGATCGCCTTCCCCAATACTCTCTATCGCCTTCCCAAAACTCCCCAACGCGATCGCCTTCCCAAAACTCTCTATCGCCTTCCCCAAAACTCCCCAACGCGATCGCCTTCCCAAAACTCCCCAACGCGATCGCCTTCCCAAATATCCCATGGGTGGGGTGGGTCAGATAACCCTGTAGGGGCGGGTTCAACAGCCCATATTCTGGTTCGCGATCAGCCATATAAACCCGCCCTACTTCCCCAACACCCCAGACGCAACATTGACTTACTGTTCCCCAAAAGTATTTTTCAAATATTTCGATTAATTTCTTGCATATCGCCGGAGCGTATGATATAATAGGCGATGGTTTGGTAATTAATCTCGTGTCCCCGTATGACCCAGACAGTCGGTAACTCTAGCCTGGAAACAGCCAATCAACTGCTCCAACAAGGAAAAATTCAAGAAGCCGTAGCTGAGTATCGCCGGGGTATTGAGTTAACGCCAGACCTCTCCTGGCATCACTACTATTTGGGAGAAGCCTTGACTCAGTTGGAAGACTGGGAAGGGGCTGTTCAGGCTTATCGACAAGCCATTTCTCTCGGTTCCAATTATCTCTGCTACTATCGCCTCGGGGTGGCTTTGGTGAAATTGGAACTTTGGGATGAGGCGATCGCCACCTTAAATCAGGGCTTGGAATTAAAGCCAGATTATTATAAATTTTATTTGCCCCTCGGTCAAGCATTAGTTCACCAACAGCATGGGGAAGCAGCCATTGAAGCCTATGGGAAGGCTGTCGCCTTAAAGCCGGGGGTAGCAGAATTTAATTTACAGTTGGGGCACCTGTTGCGCCGCCAGGGACGGTTTACCGAAGCCGTCGGTTATTTGCAGCAGGCGGCCGATTTTCAGGGTGATGACCCCCAATTGCAGTTGGGTTTGGGGGTGGCTTTGGTGGAGGCGGGAACAGACCTACACCGGGCTGAGGCGAGTTTGCGCCGGTCTCTGGAGTTACAACCTGACCAGGGGGAAGCCTATTTTTATCTGGGGAAACTCGAAGGGCTACGGGAGCGCTGGGATGAAGCCCTGGCTATGTATCGTCGCAGTTGGGAAATAAATCCCCAGGTGGGTGAGTGGGGTTTGGCTTTGGCGGAGGCTTTGGAGAAGTTGGGGCGGTGGTCGGAAGCGGTAGACCAGTATCGCCAAGTCGTCCTGGAGTTGGGAGAGTCCGGGGAGGCTTCCTTGGGTTTGGGACGGGCCCTGGTGCAGTTGGAACGTCCGGTTGAGGCCGTGGTGGAGTTGCGTCGGGCGGTCAAGTTGGGGGTTGATAGGCCGGAGGTGCATCGGCTTTGGGCTGGGGTGCTGGTGGAGTTGGGACGCTGGCCAGATGTGGTAGAGCAGTGGCAGTGGCTGCTGGAGCGGTATCCGGGGGCGGCGGATATCCGGCGGCGGTTGGCGTTGGCTTTGATGGGGTTGGGACGCTGGCCGGAAGCGGCGGCGCAATGGGGAGAATATTGGCGGGTGGCTCCGGGGTCGGGTCGGGGTTCAGTTGTGGATTTTCGGCCAGAGTTGGGGACCTATGGGGAAATTGACCACCGCCAGGAGTTGAGTATTACGGGGGATTTGACGGTCGAGTTTTGGCTGTATTTGCGACGGTGGCCGGAGAGTTGGACGGAGATTATCTCTAAGTTTGTCAGCGACGAGCAAAATGAGTTCTGCTTTCGGTTAAAAGATGGCCAGAGGGCTCAGTGGTATTTTGGCAAGGGGGAGGCTTTTGCTAAACCGGTTGACTGGGTTCCCCAAGAGGATATGAGGCTCCATGAGTGGGTTCATGTGGCTTGTGTGCGGAAGGTGGGGGAATACGGGCGGATTTATTTTGATGGGGTCCTCCGGCGAGAGGCGGATTGGAGCGGGGAGTCGGAGGCTGTGGGGACTGAGGCGACGGTGCGGTTGATGGCTCATTCTGATGGGAAGCGCTTTAATGATGGCAAGTTGTCTGAGTTGCGGATTTGGAATCGTGCCCGGAGTGCGGATGAGATTCGCCAGGGGATGTATGAGGCTTTGACGGGAGATGAACCGGGGCTGGTGGGGGTTTGGCATGGCTCCGATGACGGGGTTTTGGTGGATGCGGTGGGTCATCATCAGGGGCGATCGGTGATGGCGGATGCTGGGAAGGAGCGCCTGCGGGTGGGGGTCTGTGGTTGGGAGTTGTCCCACAATGCTGCGGGGCGTGCCTATACTTTGGCGCAGTTGTATGGGGGTTGGGCTGAGGTGGAGTTGATTGGCTGTCTGTTTCCTCGGTACGGGGGGCAGGTGTGGGAGCCGATTCGGGGAACCCAGATTCCTTGTCATACGGTGACGGTAGCGGATGAGGGGCGGTTTGTGGAGCAGGCTTTGGGTCTGGTTTTGGCTCATCCCTATGAGGTGGTGCATCTGTCGAAGCCTCGGATACCGAATATAGTTTTGGGGCTTTTGTATAAGCTGGTCTGGGGTGCGCGGGTGATTGTGGATATTGATGATGAGGAGTTGGCTTTTGTTAAGGCATCAGAACCTGTGGATTTGCGGGAGTTGCCTCCTTTGAGAGATTTGGACAGTCAGGAGTGGACTGAAATCGCGGCGGGTCTGGCACGGGAGTTTGATAAGGTTCGGGAGTTGGATGGGGCTGAGACTGGGGATGCTGAGGCTGGGGAGTTGTTGGCGGCTGTGGTGGCTGAGGTTTTGGCGGTGCCGGGTGGTGGGGTGTCCCAGGGTTTGGATTTGTTGTTGCAGGGGTTGCCTGCTGTGGAGTCGGTTAAGTGGGCGTTGGTGGATGAGGGAAAATCTGGGATGATTTTTCGATCAGCAATTGCTGATGATGACATGACTAAAACCTCTAAGACCTCTCAGCCTTCTGCCAATCAAAACCTTCTGAAACCTGCTGATTTTACAGCTCAAGATTTCACAAAAAGGCTTTGGGGTGGGTACTCCCGATATGCTCTACCGGCACTAGAAGAAATCAAGCATGATTTCACAGCATCAAAAACCGAAAGAGTTAGAGCATCATGGAATTTGTCTCGTTGGTATTATGCGGAAGGTGATTATCATAAATGTTTGGATAATATTAAGTTAATTCATGTCTTGTATTTCAAAATACAGCCGGTGCATTTGCTGGCGGAAATTCAATGTTTAATCAAACTCAACCTTATCAGTAGGGCTGAAAATAGTTTGGAGTTTGCAATCCGAATTAAAGGAGAACATGCAGATTTCTTGATTCTTAAAGCCCAGGTAAAAAGGATAGTTGCTTTACAAAAAGGAAGAGAATCTGAAGCTACAACCTTACCTCTATATTACATCAATAAAATATACGAAAGACAAGGGCTATCACCTCTCGTCCTTAAGGACTCTAGTTTGCCATTATCCTTATCTAACATTACAGCTCATGCAGAACCCAAGATTAAGAATCAGAAGCTCAAGGTTTCTGTGATTATGCCAGCCTATAATGCAGCAGAAACCATACACATAGCTCTGGATAGTCTGCTGGCACAAACCTGGAAAAATCTTGAAGTTATTGTAGTTGATGATTTTAGTTCTGATAACACCCGTGAATTGGTAGCAGGATATGTTGAACGCGATCATCGTGTTAAGCTAATTTCTAAAGATGTTAATGAAGGTTGTTATCCGACTCGAAATCGTGGATTAGCATCTGCCACAGGTGATTTAATCATGGTTAATGATAGTGATGATTGGTCTCATCCACAGAAGATAGAGTATCAAATTGATGCCATGAACTGCCATGATTGTGTAGCGGTTATGTCTTACTTTGTAAGGATCAATGAAGATTTTACTCATTTTGGTAACTGGAGACCTGGTTCAATTTTAAGTCTTAATCATTCATCATTGATGTTTAAAAAAGAAGTCGCAGATCAATTAGGTGGCTGGGATCATGTAAGAGTGAGTGCCGATTCAGAATTTGTATTCAGGATAGAGAAGTTTTATGGAGCCAAGTCAATTCATAAAATGAAGGAACAGCTCATCCTTTCATTAGTTATGTCAAGGGAGGATTCTCTAACTCGTACAAAAGCTACTCATGTGAGAACATTAGGCTTTGGTTTGAGATGGCACTATCTGGATGCGTATAAATACTGGCATTCTCATCGGAATTTTCATGATTCACCAAACTTATCTGGTGGAGTTCGTAAATTTCCAGTCCCTCTAGGAATTGCAGCATCAAAGCTAGAGACTAATTTATATGATTTGGTTGTAGTATCAGACTTTTCAGCAAATAATCCAAACTTTTCATTATTTGAAAACTATATGATAGCAGCTTGTCAATCAAAAATGAAAGTAGGTGCAATACATTGGCGTAGCTATGATCTAGACCCTTCTCAAGGTCTTCGTTCTGGTTTTTATGAAGTTTGCAATCAATATGGAGTGGATATAATAACAGTAGGAGACAAAATAGATGCAAAGATTGTATTAGTGGTTTGTCCAACTATTATTCAGTATATGACTGATGGTTTTCCTAGTATCAACACAACTCATTTAATTGTCATCGTAAGCCAGTTAGCAGCCAATTGTGCTGATGGTTCAGGGTGTCGATATGATCCATATATTGTCAGAGCTAATCTGAGCAGTCTCTTTGGAAAAGAGGGTTACTGGATACCTATTTCATTAAGGGTCAAACAACGTATGAGTCAAGATAAAAGTTATCCCAAGCCTCATCAAAACCCTTGGTATCCAACTCTTAATATTGAACAGTTCTGTAGCCAAAAGTTGAGATGGCGGGGTAGAACAAGGAAAAAACCTATAGTTGGTTGCTGTGTTCAAGGTCACCATCTTCAATGGTTAGGAGAACTAACAGGACTCAATCAAGTTGATAATAATGAAGTTCCGCCTTGGGAAGTTAGGGTTTTATGGCATGATTTGATAACTGATTGGCTTGAAGAACAGCCTAATAATTGGCAAGTTATAGATTCCGATAGAGTAAGTATCCAGGAGTTTTTGCAAGACTTAGACTTTTTTATTCACTATCCCCATGAGGATAATATAGAGGAATTGAGTTATAAAGTTTTTGAGGCTATGGCGGTTGGCATTCCGGTGATTTTACCTGATAAATACCAATTTCCAGATACTTTTGGGAAAGCTGCTTTGTATGCTAGATCTGAGAAGGTGAGTAGTATAATCCAGAATTTATGGTTCAATGAAAGTGAGTATATGCAGCAGGCAAAAATTGGTCGATATTTTGTGGAAAACAATTGTAGTTTCAGATTCTTTGTTGATCGTCTTAATGACTTAATGGACTAATTAAAATGGTGTCAACAAATAATCTGATTATGAAATGGTTTACAAAATAGAGGTTTTCAAAATGGTTGATCACAATAGTTTTATAGGTATTGTTGGACTCGGTTATGTAGGATTGCCACTAGCTTTGAGGTTTACAGAAGTAGGATTTAATGTTCTGGGCTTTGATATTGACCAAGCCAAGGTTGATGCTATTGATTCAGGTTACAGCTACATTAAGCATATTGGTGATTTAGCAGTTGCACAAGGCAGAGAACGAGGATTTACCGCAACAACTGATTTTTCCCGTGTGGCTGAGGTAGACGCTTTGATTCTTTGTGTACCTACCCCATTAAATAAGTATCGCGAGCCCGATTTGAGTTTTGTTATTAAAACCATAGAGGCTGTGTTACCTTGGCTGCATAGTGGACAAATTATATCTTTGGAAAGCACTACCTACCCCGGTACAACCGATGAGGAGCTTAAGCCTCGTATTGAATCACAAGGACTAAAAGTTGGTGAGGATATTTATTTGGTCTACTCACCTGAACGAGAAGATCCAGGTAACATAAATTACAGTATAGAAAGTATTCCCAAAGTTGTGGGTGGCTGTACCCCAGCTTGTCTGAAAATGGGAATTGTCCTTTACTCTAAAGTAGTTAATAAGATTGTTCCAGTTAGCTCTACTAAAGCAGCAGAAATGACAAAGCTATTAGAGAATATCCACCGTGCAGTTAACATTGGTTTAGTCAATGAAATGAAAATAATTGCGGACTCGATGGGACTTGATATATATGAAGTGATCCGCGCCGCAGCCACCAAGCCATTTGGGTTTGTGCCATATTATCCTGGACCAGGGTTGGGGGGTCACTGCATTCCCATTGATCCTTTTTATTTAACTTGGAAAGCTAGAGAGTATGGATTAAACACAAGATTTATTGAATTGGCTGGGGAAGTTAATAGTTCTATGCCAGAATGGGTAGTTCAAAAAATAGCAAATGCCTTGAATGACCGTGAGCGTTCCATTAAAGGCAGTAAGATTTTGGTTTTAGGAATCTCTTATAAAAAAAATGTTGATGATATGCGAGAATCACCGGCAGTGAAGCTAATGGATTTATTGTCTGCTAAGGGTGCTTTGATTGCTTACTCAGATCCTTGGTTACCTGTTTTCCCAAAGATGCGTGAACACTGTTTTGATTTGCAAAGCTTGGACCTAACGCCTGAAAGTGTTGCATTGCATGATCTAGTATTAGTGGCTACAAACCATGATTGTTTTGACTATGATATGATCCGGAATTGTGCTAGACTTATAGTGGATACCAGAGGAGTTTATCAGGATCCAGCAGACAACGTTATCAAAGCTTAAAAAAAGGAAAAATAATTTCAATCATGGAACTAAAAACAAAGCCAACTGACATAAAGAATTATTGGCATAATCGCCAGCATCATGACTTGTATAAGTTGACTGTCTCGATTGCAAGAGCAATGTTCCCGGATGCTAAAAGTATCATTGATGTAGGTTGTTATGTATCACCTTTGATTTTGCAGTTTGATTGGATAACCAAGAAAGTTGCCACGGATAAGCAAACTTCTTTAGCTAAAAATTGGGAAGGAGTACCGGGTGTTGAGTTCATCGCTGGAGATGCTTTTGAGTTAAATTTTTCCGAACCTTTTTCTCTGGTTCTGTCTAATCAAACAATTTAGCACGTAAATGACCCTCGCGGTTTTGCTGAAAAACTTTTAGCGATTGGCTCTGGTTTAATCATTTCCACAACATATGAGTTACCCTATGGGGTAATTCCAGGTCATGTACAAGACCCTATTAGCTTAGAGAAATTTCAATCTTGGTTTCCAGTTCCTCTTGATTCATGGACAATTTGTTATCATCCTTCACGTAAAATAAAGCATATTATCGGCTGTATTTCTGCAAGTCATCCCAACCGTCATAAATGTTCCTGATTAACTTTAAGTGCGCCAGATTCTACCGGAAAAACCAGAAGAGTGTTCCTTTTTATAGCGTCTAGCCGTGTGCCTAGGGTGATACAAATGAGAATGGAGGAGTTTGGCATCATAGCAGCTTAATGTTGGATTGTCAGAAATTTCACGCTATTACAGCAAAATATTTATTATCTTTGTAAACCGTTGGAATTTTTCCCAAGTGTTTAGCTAAAGCGATCGCCACATCCATATCATACTGACGATTAATATCATCAACAATTACGGTTACATTCCAATTAAACAAATCCAAATAATCAAGAATCCCCTTACGCCGATGCTGTGGTGGTCCATCGACTAAAATTAGCTGATAATCGATATTCCGCAACTTCCGACGCAAAACATCTCCATTGTACCACATATCATCAACCAAAGGCGCATAAATATAATGGGAATTGTATTTATTCAACCACTCCTGATTATGCTCGATAGACACCATATTATAATATTTAGATAGTTCCAACGTTCCCGTACCACTACCCAACTCTAAAATAGTTGAACCGACGGGCAAAGTTTCTATAATGTAAAGAAATAAATCCTCTGAAATCGCCCAACCATTCAGATTATCAACATTATATACTTGCCTCAACTTATCGTAAGGAAAACAGTAATGAGGATTAATAAAACTACACTGGCGGTAAGCACTGATGGCTTGACTCAACTCTCCCCGTGCCAGAAAAATATCACCCAAAGTATCATAAACCCCATAACAATTAGGCAGAATATGATTAACCTTATCTAGCAAGTCTATGGCTTCATCGACATTCTTCAAATCACCTGAATTCACCCCAACTGGGGACAAAGGCTTTGCACCATTACCATTCTGACTGAGTTTTTCTAATGAAGCGACCAATAAATCTAACGCTAGGTTCAACCTAGAACCCAAAATAATTGGCTTTTTATTGTGCCAAGTTCTAAAACCCAAACGCAAATAGTAAGTTTCAGGAGTCGTATTAAATACATTAGTTATAAACTCAGAAAAATTTGCTCCTGACGTGGAAATGTAAAAATATGGGCCTAGTGTTTGAGAATTGGGAATAGCAGAGTATGGACTTGGTATGAGTTTTTGATGTTTATCCAAAAACTCAACTTGTATTAAAGCTTGATTATGAGTAGGAGGCTGTTCCGAAGAACTTTGACCGCTTATGGAATAACTTGTTAAAGGTTTAACAGGTACAGTCACCCATATCGGTTGTTCAGTTAATTCGATAAAATCTTCATTCTCGGAAAGACAAAATCCCGGTTCAAGAGTATAAAATAAAGGCTTATACTTACCATAGAATTCATATAATAAATCTGGCTTAATCTGAATTCCTTGTCTCAAATAATAAATCGCTTTATCCCAACAATCTTGCTGAATAAAAACCCGACCCAAATTAATATAAAACCAAGCAGAATTAGGATTAATTTCAATTGCCTTTTGATACTCAGTAACAGCCTTATCTAACTTTCCCTGCTTAACCAAAGCATCCCCCAGGCCATGATAAGCCCAAGCAAAATGGGGGTTAATATCTATTACCTGATGATAAAGTGCGATCGCCTCATCCAACCTCCCAGACCGTTTCAACTGATTCGCCTGTCTCAGCAACTCACCCGCACTCATTCCCTCACCACTCCTCATAACTAGCTTACCAACACACCCACCCCCTGACATATCCCAGCATTATATCCTATCACGAGACTGACGCAACTTGACAAACATCTACCGAGCGATTCTCGGAAGTGCGTTCGCGCAGCGTGCCCGTAGGGCGTATCGCCTATCGCCTCGGAAGTGCATTCCCGTAGCCTCTCGGAATTGCGATCGCCTCATCCAACTTCCCAGACCGTTTCAACTGATTCGCCTGTCTCAGCAACTCACCCGCACTCATTCCTTGACCACTCCTCATAACTAGCTTACCAACACACCCACCCCCTGACATATCCCAGTATCATACCATATCACGAGACTGACGCAACTTGACAAACATCTACCGAGCGATTCTCGGAAGTGCGTTCGCGCAGCGTGCCCGTAGGGCGTATCGCCTATCGCCTCGGAAGTGCATTCCCGT
>NZ_JARPLC010000155.1:0-9400 GCF_032350395.1 Limnospira sp. PMC 289.06 | reverse complement strand
GCCAGGCGGTTATTTCGGGTATTGCAACCCTATTTTATGCCTGAACGTCTCGCACCGTCACCAATATTATAACAAAGCCTGTAAAGTGACAGAGTCGCGCCCAATAGCCTCCTCTCCTGCCAATTCAGAACCTGCCAATTCAGAAGCGGCTGTGAAGATTAAATTTATCCACACCACAACCCTCCGCTCCGCCATTGAAGACCTTTCCGAACTCTCAAGCGATCAACAAGTCGAAATTAAAGAACAAAGTGTTTATCCGATTCACTCCTATGCCTACCAAACCGGAGATTACCTGAAATTTGCATTTTTTGGTCAATCATTTAAGGGAAAGAATACTTGGTTTGTTCACAGCAGAGATGTGGAGATATACAATCAGAATCTCCAGATTAAACCCGATAAAATTTTACTACCTGTTCCTTGGTTTCCGCAAACTGACAACTATCGAGATCCAGAAAGAACTTGTAATTCATTGTCTTGTGCCATGTGTTTAGAATATTTCAAGCCGGGAACTTTACTCGGAACCACTGGAGATGATATCTACTTAGAAGTGGTTTTTAAATATGGAGATACCACCGATCATACAGTGCAAACCCAAGCCTTATCAGATTTGGGTTTAAAAAGCACTTGGCACACCGATCTGGATTTTGATGATGTTTATCGAGAACTAGAAGCGAAGCGTCCTGTTGTGATTGGTATTTATCATCGGGGGACGACGGAACATCCTTGTGGCGGTCACATGATTGTTGTCCGGGGGCGCACTGAAAACGGGGATTTTGTTGTTAATGATCCTTATGGTTCTCTTAATGATTGCTACACCGGAGCGGTTGAAAATGGTAAGGGTGCAATTTACAGCAAATATGAAATGACCTATCGTTGGACAGCAGAAGGACCCGGAACTGGTTGGGGCAGACTTTTTCAAGCCTAGGAATTAATGGATTAAGATGGAATCGGCGATTTGATCACCAAGGAGAATCAAATCGCCTGAATTCCAAGGCTTCCATTATGAAGCCCTTAGCTAAGATTAAGACATCTGCTTAAAAAAGGCGATCGCCTCTTTCAACGCCACCACAAAGGCATCAATATCCTCGTGGGTATTGTAAAAATAACAACTCGCCCGCGCCGTAGAATTAACCTTTAGATACTTATGTAAAGGTTGGGTGCAGTGGTGTCCTGAACGCACCGCCACCCCCGAATCATTCAACAGCATTGATAAGTCATTAGGGTGAATTTCTCCCGCTGAAAATGATGCTAATGCCGCCCGTCCTTTACCCTCAGGCGTCGGGGAGGGTCCATACACAGTAATATCGGGAATAGCACTTAATTTATGGAACAAATAAGCCGTTAATTCCTGTTCGTAGGCGTGGATTTTATCCATGCCAATTGTGCTTAAATAATCCAGGGCTGCACCTAAAGCGATCGCCTCCCCAATCGCCGGAGTTCCCGCCTCAAACTTATGGGGTAATTCCCCACAGGTAAAACCCTCTAACGACACCTCCCCAATCATCTCGCCACCCCCTAAAAATGGTGACATCGACTCCAGTATTTCCCGCTTACCATACAAAAACCCAATCCCCGTCGGTCCACACATTTTATGACCCGAACCCACCAACCAATCACAATCAATTTCCTTGACATTTATCGGTAAATGTGGTAAACTCTGGCAGGCATCAACCAACACCTTTGCCCCATATTGGTGGGCAATTTCCGTAATTTCCTTAACCGGATTAATGCAGCCCAAGACATTAGACATTTGTAGGACAGCCACCAACTTAGTCCGAGGGGAAATTAAGCCTTTAAACTCCTCAAAATCAAACTCCTGGTTAGCCGTTAATCCCACATACTTAATCACCGCCCCAGTTTGATTAGCCAACATTTGCCAAGGCACTAAATTACTGTGATGTTCCATCACCGACAAAATAATCTCATCCCCAGCCTGTAGATTTTCCCTCCCCCAAGAATAGGCTACCAAATTCACAGCTTCGCTCGCGTTACGGGTATAAATAATTTCCTGGTAGGAATCAGCATTAATAAACTCAACCACTTTCTGGCGGGCTTTTTCATATTCGTCAGTCGCCTTAGCGCTAAGGGTATGAATACCCCGATGAACATTAGAATTATATCTTTGATAATAGTTTTGGATAGCATCTAAAACCACCTGGGGTTTTTGAGAAGTCGCGGCATTATCCAAATAAACCAGAGGATGTCCGTTTACCTCCTGATGTAGAATGGGGAAATCTCCCCGCACCTTTTCTCCTAGTGTTTTCTCTTTAATAAGTGTCATTTTGTCTAATCCCTAAATCTAGCAATTGTCAACCAGCAACCCTCAAAGCATCCCTGGTAATTCCCCCATCATCAACATAGCAGAGGTGAGGGGAGATAGTTGATTAATCATCAATTAATTTCCCCTTAACCCCCTTTACATTTCCCCTTCGTCAGTGCGACAAGCCACACAACGGGCTAAAATTTGCTGGAGAGAAACCAAAGGCAATTTATCCAAAATTTCCGCCGCAAAAGCATCAATTAACAGGTTCCGGCTGGTTTTTTCATCCAGTCCCCGACTCCGCAGATAGAAAATCTCATCCGCTTCTAATTGGCTCACAGTTGCGCCGTGGGCACATTTGACATTATCAGCCACAATTTCTAATTGAGGCTTCGTATTAACCCGCCCTTTAGCCGATAACAACAGATTACGATTCAGTTGAGTCGCATCAGTCATTTGTGCCGCTTGGGGAACCACAATCCGACCATTAAATATACCATGGGCGCGGTCATCCACAATAGCCTTATGTAATTGATTGATGACACCATGGGGATGGTTCAAAAATACCGCGCTATGGGTATCAGCGACCTGTTGACCATTCACCAGAGTTAAACCATTAAGCTGAGTTTCGGTTCCTGCAGCGGTTTGGTGAATATCGAAGTTATGGCGAGACAATTTCGCCCCCAAACTAATCGCGTTACCAGTATAACGGCTATCGCGCCCTTGGGAAACGACAGTGCGACCAATATGGAAAGATGAAGCCAATTCTCGTTGAAGGCGAGTATGTTGTAATTCCGCATTATCACCAACCCATAACTCCGCCACCGTGTTAGTGAAATAAGGAGTTTTTTGGGTGCGGTCTGAACAACCTAAAATATTCGCCGTCGCGTAGTGTTCAATTACCGTCGCTTTGCTTCCGGGTTCAGCCACAATTAAAAGCCGAGGTTGACTCGTTACTGGCTGGCTGCTACTGAGGGAAATAAACAGCAGATGAATGGGCGTATCAATTACTTGATTTTGGTGAACCCAGACCACCGCCGCATCAGCCAAAGATGAAGTATTTAGGGCGGTAAAAACTTCCTGGCTGTCGGGTTGTTGGGTTAGGTAGTTCCCCAACTTATCCGATAATGGTTTATCGAGTTGTCCTAAATTCCCGACAAATACTCCATCAGGAAGATTATCTAAACAGGACAGTTGAGGGGAGTAAAAACCATTCACAAAAACCAACCTAGTCCCTTTAACTTCCGGTAGGATTAAAGGTGAAATCTCCTCGCGGGAAAGTTCTACCGCCGTGGCGGCTTGAAAAGGCAATTCCAACAAAGCCGAAAGGTCGGTAAATCGCCAATCTTCATGGCGGCGGGTAGGGATAGCTAATTCCTTAACCCAACTGGCGGCATTATCACGAATATTTTGTAACTGTTCGGCAATGTTTCTTTCTAAAGGGAAACTCGCCGGAACCGGAAGGGAACCCGTTACCTGATTAAGTAACTGATTCAAATAGGAAACTTCTGGTTTTTCTTGAATCTGAATCATTAACTACACCCCCACTGTCGCTGCTTCAATTATATCATCATAGCCCTGTTCTTCCAACTCTAGCGCCAATTCCTTAGCACCAGTTTTAATAATTCTGCCATCCGCCATGACATGAACATAATCAGGAACAATGTAATCCAATAAGCGCTGATAGTGAGTAATCACCAGCATGGCATTTTCAGCATTAGCCAATTGATTCACACCATTAGCGACAATTTTCAGCGCATCAATATCTAAGCCGGAATCAGTCTCATCTAAAATTGCTAATTTCGGTTCTAATAAAGCCATCTGCAAGATTTCATTGCGTTTCTTCTCACCACCGGAAAAGCCCTGATTAACGCTACGTTCCAGAAACTCTGGACGCATTTTAACTACTTCTAATTTCTCCTGGATTAAATCCTCAAAATCAAACACATCCAACTCGTCTAAGCCCCGATGTTTCCGTTGAGAATTGTAAGCCACTCGCAGGAAATCCAGATTACTAACCCCAGGGATTTCGATGGGATATTGGAAAGCCAAAAATATCCCGATTAAGGCACGTTCATCAGCTTCTAATTCCAGGAGATTTTGTCCTAAAAATGTGACTTCGCCTCCGGTGACTTCATAAGCCGGATGTCCCGCCAAGATTTTAGAAAAGGTACTTTTTCCCGACCCATTTTGACCCATAATGGCGTGAATTTCCCCGGCTTTAACTTCCAGGTTCAAGCCTTTTAAAATAGGATTACCATCAATGGTAGCGGTTAAATTCTTAACCGACAAAATCACTGGACTGTTTTCTTGAATCATTCTTAACCTCTCAATGTGTGTGTTTGATTTGTGTTAGTGGATGAACTCACCTCATTAGGGGGTTTCCATTGACCTGAGTTATTGACAACTTCCCATCAAAGGTAAACCCCAGACAACGGAAATAGATAGTTTAACCGACAGCGCCTTCTAGTTTGAGACTCAGCAGTTTATCGGCTTCGGCGGCAAACTCCATGGGTAATTTATTAAACACATCTTTACAGAAGCCGCTGATAATCATAGACACAGCATCTTCTTCGGCAATTCCCCGTTGAGTAAAGTAAAACAATTGGTCTTCCCCAATTTTAGAAGTCGAGGCTTCATGTTCAACTTTGGCGGTATTATTTTCGACTTGAATATACGGGAAAGTATTAGCCTGTCCACAGTCGCCAATTAACATAGAGTCGCACTGGGAATAATTCCGCGCCCCGATAGCTTTCGGACCCATTTTGACTAAGCCACGATAGCTATTAGCAGACCGACCCGCCGAAATACCCTTAGAAATAATAGTGCTGCGGGTATTTTTGCCAATATGAACCATTTTAGTTCCTGTATCAGCCTGTTGACAGTTATTGGTGAGGGCGACGGAGTAAAATTCCCCGACGGAATTATCACCGACCAACACACAACTAGGATATTTCCAAGTAATGGCTGACCCGGTTTCTACCTGAGTCCAGGAAATCTTAGAATTTACGCCTTTGCAAAGTCCCCGTTTGGTGACAAAGTTATAAATTCCGCCTTTTCCATCTTCATCCCCAGCAAACCAATTTTGCACGGTAGAATATTCGATGGTGGCATTATCCAAAGCCACTAATTCGACGACGGCGGCGTGTAATTGGTTGGTGTCGAACATGGGGGCGGTACAGCCTTCTAAATAGGTGACAGAACTGCCAGATTCTGCTACAATTAAGGTGCGCTCGAACTGCCCAGATTCACCGTTATTAATGCGGAAATAGGTAGACAAGTCCATCGGACATTTAACGCCTTTGGGAATGTACACGAATGAACCATCACTAAACACGGCTGAGTTGAGGGCGGCGAAGTAGTTATCACCGACAGGAACTACACTGCCTAAATATTTCTCAATCAGTTCTGGGTGGCTTTCTACGGCTTCGGAAATTGAGCAGAAAATTACGCCTTCTTCGGCGAGTTTTTCTTTAAAAGTGGTGGCAATTGAGACACTATCAAAGACGGCATCTACTGCGACATTAGCCAGCCGTTTCTGTTCGGATAGGGGAATCCCTAATTTTTCAAAGGTTTCTATTAAGGTGGGGTCTACTTCTTCTAAACTGCCTTTTTTCTTCTCAACTTTGGGGGCGGAATAGTAGATAATATTTTGATAGTCAATGGGGGGGTAGTGAACATGGGGCCAGGTGGGTTCAGCCATTTTCTGCCACTGCTGATAGGCTCGGAGACGGAAATTTAACATAAATTCCGGCTCATTTTTTTTGGATGATATCAGCCGCACCACATCTTCACTCAGCCCCTTGGGGATGGTGTCGGACTCAATATCAGTGACAAAGCCGTATTTATAAGGCTGGTTGACTAGGGTTTTGACTGAAGCACTCATATATTTTGTGTTCTCTTGTGTTCGTTTGGTTTACGGTCTGATGTCCCGGTCAATCGCCTGGACAAACTCCCACGGGATGGCAGATCCCAAGTCCCACTTCCGGGGACTTAAACAACCTATTTGTTATTTAAGTCTATTTTAGGTTACATTAGCAACAACTGTATTGTCAAAGTCAAAATTTTTTGAATTTTTATGAACATGATGACCACGACCCAACAGCATTCGACTAAGCAGGACATCCTCCAATATCTTCTGAAACGTCATCAGGCTAGGGCTCAGGAACTAGCGGAGGCTCTGGATATCAGTCCCCAAGCCACCCGCCGCCACCTCAAGGATCTGCAGGGGGAGGGGTTGATCAATTATGAGTCTGTACAGATAGGGATGGGACGGCCGCAACATATCTATCGGCTAACGAGCCAGGGACGCGATCGCTTTCCCAATAGTTATGATCAATTTGCAATTTCTTTCCTGGATACTTTGGCTGAAACTGTGGGACCAGAACAGGTTAGCCAGATTTTACACAAACAGTGGCAAAGAAAAGCGATCGAGTATCGCCAACGGGTGGGGACTGGTCCGGTAGGCGATCGCGTGGCTAAATTGGCGGAAATTCGCCAAGCGGAAGGTTATATGGCTGAGTGGTACGCCGTAGAAACCCAAGGGGAGGCCGCCACGGGTGAGCAACGCTATATTTTAACAGAACATAACTGCGCGATTTCTAGCGTGGCTGAGTCTTTTCCCAGTGTCTGCGGCCATGAGTTAGAGATGTTTGCGGCTGTACTATATGATTGTACTGTAGAACGGACTCATTGGCTAGTTAATGGTGAGCATCGTTGTGGTTATCTAATTATTAGTCATTAACGGGATGGCGTTGCCACTTTGTCCAAATAGTATAATTATCTAATTATGATGCAGACAGATCGAGAATTTTTAACCCCAGAAGAAGCGGTTAAGGTAGATGCGGCTTTGTTGTCATCTAAGGAGAAGTTTGCCACCCGTTTGGCGATTTATGCGCTGCGCTGTTTAAGGGAAATTTCCCAGCAACAAGAATGTGCGATCGCCTCGATAACTCCGGACCAAATTACCCAGTGGATTGAGCAGGATACGAACCTCCATGATAAACTAGAAATAGATGGCAGTTTTACCAGCTTTTTTAGTCGGTTGGTTATGTCCTCGATGAAACCCCTCAATCGCATCTCGGAGGAGTTGCAAATACCGGTGGCTAACTTAACAGTTGACCAGGTAGTGGCGGGGTTCGAGAAAGACAGTCAAGTTAAGCGATAAGCCCTAGTTAGGGTGATGTAACTAACTAAATAAAGAAAGCTGTTTTTCTGGTGGTTGATAACCTAAATGTTGCCAAGCCTTGGGGGTGGCGATTCTACCGCGATGGGTACGTTGTAAAAAACCAATTTGCATAAGGTAGGGTTCTTGGACTTCTTCGAGGGTTTGGGCATCTTCGCCGCTGGCTGCTGCTAGGGTTTCTAAGCCGACGGGTCCCCCCTGAAAGTTCTCGATAATGATGCGGAGTAAATGCTGATCTGTCCAATCTAAACCGAGGGGATCTACATTAAATAATTCTAAGGCGATCGCGGCAATTTCTCCAGTAATAGCCCCGGATGCTTTGACTTCCAAATAATCCCTTACCCGTCTTAATAAACGATTAGCAATGCGGGGAGTTCCTCGGGAACGTCGGGCAATTTCTAGGGCTCCTTCGGGAGTAATGGGAGTGGTTAATAGTTTAGCTGTACGGTTGACAATTTGGGCGAGTTCGTCCACTTCATAAAAACGCAAACGTTGGATTAAGCCAAAGCGATCGCGCAAGGGAGAAGTTAAAGCACCGATTCTGGTAGTTGCGCCGACAATAGTAAACTTATTCAGGGGAATGCTGCGCGTCCTAGCACTACGTCCCTGACCAATAGTGATATCTAAACGAGAGTCTTCCATAGCGGGATAAAGGATTTCTTCCGCCATTTTAGAGAGGCGGTGAATCTCATCAATAAACAAAATTTCTCCGGGTTTTTGATTAACCAAAAGTCCGGCAATATCCCTGGGTTTTTCCAAGGAAGGCGCAGTGGTAATTTGGCACTTTACGCCCATTTCTGTCGCCAAAATTAACGCCATGGTAGTTTTACCGAGTCCGGGAGGTCCATAAAGTAACAAATGATCGAGGGGTTCTTGGCGAGACTTAGCAGCGGCGATCGCAATTTCCAGGACTTGTTTAAGATCTCGTTGACCAATATAGTCGGCTAGTTGTTGGGGTCTAATTTTTTCTTCGGGTTTGGGATGGTTTTTTTCCTCGGAGGTGGGTGATGGTATCAGTAGGGACTCGTCGTCTGGTGGCTTGACCTGATAGGTAGATGAAGGTTCACGGGCAGGTTGATTTGGGCGGGAATTGTGAGAAGATATAATTGCCATAGTTATGCAATACCCCAAAACATTTCAATTAGTTTGATCATGATCTATTCTGTCTCAATCCCGGAAAATATTACCTTTGAAGATGCGATCGCCATTACCCAATCTCTGATTGATCAATCCCAAGCCGGAAGCATCTCGGACTCAGATTTGGCGGCGGCTATATCGCAACTGGTCGAGTCGGAAAATGGGGCGAGGGGATTTTTTGTTACCTACCTAACGGATACTCGCCCTATCCCTGAACAAATGACACCAGAGACCCAAAAAGCGTTAGAATCTTCTCCTGAGATAGTCTCGGAGTTATTGGTGAAAAATTTGGCGATGTCCGCCGCCATGGTAGTCTATCATCATCGCCACCAAAATGAGGACATGGCGGCGAGTTCGGACTTAGTGCGATCGCGCTGTATTGAGTTAATTCAAGCCCTGAATTTACCACCTGTCAAATCTTTACTACAACAGCTTCTGGAAACTTCCCAAAGGGGAGAGGGACCCTATCAAGACTTTTTGGAGAGATGGGGATATGATACCGACCAACGAGAAGCGATCGCCGCTTCTGTACATTTAGCGATCGCATAACCTTGTTGGGTGGGTGAAATGCAATGTCACCCAACATTTCACCCGGCTTTGTTGGGTTGCGCTTCGCTTCACCCAACCTACGAACCCAGCATAATTTGTAGGTTGGGTGAAATGCAATGGAACCCAACATTTGACCGAATTTGTTGGGTTGCGCTTCGCTTCACCCAACCTACGAACCCAGCATAATTTGTAGGTTGGGTGAAATGCAATGGAACCCAACATTTGACCGAATTTGTTGGGTTGCGCTTCGCTTCACCCAACCTACGAAC
>NZ_JARPLC010000154.1:0-9467 GCF_032350395.1 Limnospira sp. PMC 289.06 | reverse complement strand
TACACCAATTATTAATTATTAATTATTAATTATTAATTCCAGCCAACTATATACACTCGCCCCCAGGGTGCGCGATCAGCCATCGGAAACACCAGCACCACTCGCACACAGACCATGCCTTGGCAGCGAAACGCCCAGAGACCCAGCGAACAGAGGAAAAACCAGCCAACCCCATACACCAATTATTAATTATTAATTATTAATTATTAATTCCAGCCAACTATATACACCCGCCCCATAGGACCCAAACACCAGCACCACTCGCACACAGCTCTGCCCTTTGCACGGTACGGCTACAAGACTGGTAGGGGCGGGTGCTTGTAGGGGCGGGTGCAAGATCCGCTATCGGAAACACCAGCACCACTCGCACACAGACCATAGGACCCAAACACCAGCACGACTAGCACACAGCTCGAGTCTGATCGCCCGCCCCCAGCTTCACTTTAGCGCCTGCTGGTTTCCCGACAATTTCACCGCGTAACATTCGCCCCGCCGCTTCGAGTAATTGTTCTTCTAGGTAAGGCTTAGTAAAATAGCCTCTCGCGCCTAATTGATAAGCCATCTGGCGGTGTCTGTCAGCGCCCCTAGAAGTTAACATAGCAATAGGTAGACCTTCGAGTTGTGGGTCTTTCTGCATTCGCGAGAGAAGTTCCAAGCCGTCCATACGGGGCATTTCAATATCGCAGAAGACGATATCACAGGGTAAGCCAGATTTAAGTTTTTCCCAGGCTTCCTTACCGTCGCGGGCTTCTTCAACCCGATAGCCGGATTTTTCAAAGGTCATAGACAACAACGATCGCACTGTAATCGAATCATCAACAATCAGCACAGTCGGCTCAGTTTTAGAGGCGGGAGCATCTATGGGTTCACTGGGGAGATTATCATCCCCTATCATGGTATTATCAGTTCGGCGTACCCGATCAGTAGCCAGGTCAATTAATTCTAAAACATCGGCGATCGCCACAATTTGACCATCCCCCAAAACAGTCGCCCCGGCGATACCAATAGGTTTAGGTACCGGACCTTCAAGCTGTTTAATTACGATTTCCTGTTCTACCAAAACCTGATCAACTTGAACAGCCAGATAATTAAGCGCCGCCCGTAGTACAATCACAGAAATCATATCCTCTTCGATATTCGCACCATAAACACCGCCGCGACCCAAATGGCGTTTATAGGTAAGTAATTCCCGCAGGTGGCGGAAAGGCAGCACCGAACCCCGCCATTCTAGGGTCTGTTTACCGTCTGATCCTGTTTTAATTTGCTCACGAGGCACATCGATCATATCCTCCACCCCATCCATAGGGAAAGCAATCCGAGCCCGATCGCTAATACAACAAAGCGCCCGGGAGATACTCATATTGAGTGGGAGGCGGATCGTAAAGGTAGTTCCCTCTCCCAATACCGAATCGGTAGTAATATTGCCTCGAATTTCCGCCAAATTCGTCCGCACCACATCCATACCAACCCCTCTACCTGCAATATCACCCGCCTGATCCTGGGTAGTAAAACCCGGCAGGAAAAGCAAATTGTATGTATCATGGTCTGGCAGATTTGAAGCGGATTCCAGGGTCAATAAACCCTTCTGTATAGCTTTTTCCTTAACCCGATTCACATTAATTCCCGCCCCATCATCAGAAACCGATAACACCGTTTGGTTGCCTTGGTGGAAAACCTTAATGGTAATCTGACCCGTGGGCGACTTACCCGCCGCCTTACGGACTTCTGGGGATTCGATACCGTGAGCGATCGCATTATTTACCAAGTGAGTGAGAGGGTCGCGCAATTTACCCAAAAGCATTTTATCTATGAGGGTATCTCGACCTTCCACCACCAATTCCGCCTGTTTACCACACTTAATCGACAGATCCCGCACCGGACGTTTCAGGCCATCGGTTGCCCCGGCGAACTGTTCCATTCTCGCTTTATTCAAGCCTTCCTGTAACTGATTAGTTACTTGGCGCAGTTGGCGACTCACCTGATCTGCTTCTTCCACCAAGAATTCAATATCAGCGGCCGACTCTCGCACCCGCACCACCAACTCAATAATTTCTTGAGAGAGTGTGTGGAAGGGGGTAAAGCGATCGAGTTCTGTGGAGTCAAAAGTGTTAGGATCTGATCTAGTCGGGTGTTCATCACCACCGCCATGATAACTTCCGTGGAAAGAAGCTGATTTTTGCCGATTAGACAATAGGGAAATTTCCAGCAGTGATCGCTCATAGAAATCCTGCATCCGCTGACCCACATCACTTAGCAGCGACACCTGATCCAGCAGGTTATCTAAAAACTGTCGCATCCTTTCTTGGTCTTGTTCCAGGCTATTGCGGTTAACCACCAGTTCCCCAATCAGGTTACTGAGATTATCCAATTCTTTCACCGGAACTTTAGCGATCGGATCAAACTTAGTAGTTTGAGATTTTTGATAAGACGGGCTATATTGGGCGGCTATGGGTTCTTCCAGCAGTTCAGCCAACTCCTTGAACTCATCATCCTCACAGTAGCGATCCCTCTGTTCTTCCCAGGTACTCGATTGCGCCCGGCTCGGTGCTGTTTCACCCAAAAGGCGATCGAGATCAGATAGCACCCCATCATCAGCATTATCATCATCAGTCGTATTTTGATCATCCGTAGACCCTAGCAAATCATCCAGGAGACTCAAATCATCTTCCCAATCACTATCTAACCCCACATCTGGAGTCGTGGTTATGTTGTCAGTTGTCTGCGACGGGGCTGGTAATGGTGTGCTTTCAGTTTTCGGTGCGTTACCCAGTTGGTCGGTTTTCCCAGTGTTTTTTTTGCTACCCAAGCTAACGCACTCTACGGTTTCCTCCGTGTCGCTACTACCAAACAAATCATCAAAATCAAACAAATCTGCAGTTCTATCATCCCACTTCGACTCAGGTGGCGTTTGAACCTGTTTGTCCTCAGCAATAGTGTCTACACTAGAGGTTAATTTGCCATTGTTGTTATCCTCACGGGCTAACACCTCAAACCAATCAAGATCCTCATCAGTCCCCCCATCTTGATTATCACTCTCCCAAGGATCCGGGGTATCTAATGATTGACCAATCCCTGTTGAACTTTCAGGCGCGACAGTTGTTTCCTGTTCCTCATCATCAAGTTCCAACAACTGTTGGATAAAATTATCCGGGTCATCATTACTACTTTTCTTGACAGGTTTAGAATCGGCTGGAGAATTTTCTGGGGTCGGTCGATCGCTTGATTCTAGTTCTTCTAACAGGAGGCTAGTTAAATCGTCATCATCATCAGAAACCGGCTTAAAGTTGCTTTCATTAGACGGCGGTTCATTGCTAAAAAAGCTGTCAAAATCTTCTGTATCACTGTTCAAGTCGGAAAGTTTATCAGCTTCTTCGAGCAGCCTTTCCTCTTCCCAAGCATCTTCAATACCGCCCCCATGACGATCAACCACCTCAAACAGATCCGCCAAACTTTTCAACTCTTCCGGTTGCATTTGCGGCCCTGGGGGGTGGCCGCTGTGTTCTTTTTCCATCTCCACAGAATCAACCAATGGGAAATCATCTAGTATTGATTCTGATGTCTTCTCCGGTTCCAAATCAATCTCATCAGTTTCTTCTACTTCCGAGTTCGTAGTTAAATCTAATTCCGACCAAAATTCATCATCAGCCGTTAAAATTCCCTTACCATTCCCATTCCCATTATCTACAGGAGGCAGTAATTTTGATAACTCCGAATCTACAACTATTTCACTTTCTCTATTACTTAGCACTAAATACTGAGCCTGTTTCATGCCAGTAATCACCACAGGAGCCAGAGTTTTATAGCTATTTGCCCCATAAGCGATCGCCTTTTCTACAGTGTCTAAAAATTGCACCCAGTGCATTTTATCAAAAGTTTCTCCACCCCTAGCCAATTCCCGACAAATTTCAATTAAGCGGTTTCTATTGGCGGTATTATCCGACTTTTTAAACAAATCCAGCATTTCCCGCAACCGTGAAGTTACATCACCACAAAAGAAAAGTTCTTCCGCACTATTGATCGCCTTAACTGTCACTTTCGGAGCAACCTTCACCGCCACAGGAGCCTGAGCCGGGGCTGTTTTCGGGACGCTAGTAGCACCTTCCGCCACTACACCATTTAGTTCCGATAGGTTTTTTAAATTATAGTTTAGTGCTTCAAAAACCGGCTCAACTTCCGTTAACAGGCTTTGGGAAGTTTCCTCTGTCAGTCCATAGGGACCCGACAGATTATCTATTAAAGCTTGCAGGGTATCAAATACTCGTAAAAATAGCGATTCTAGTTGTTGATCAACCTCAATATGAGATTGTTCCGTTATTTTTTCCAACGCTTTAAAGTTATCTTCCAGGCGATGGGCACTTTTTTGGATACTATGAAGACCGAGCATAGCTGCTCCCCCTTTCACCGAGTGAGCCGCCCGATACACCTCATATAATAGTTCTCGGTCTTCAATGGTACTTTGCAGATTCAGCAAGCCCTGTTCTATGGTATTGAGGTGGTCTCTCGCCTCCTCAATAAAGTAACCCATTATCCGTTGTTGTTGTTCTGGTTCCATGGCTTTTTAATAGTATAAATAAATGGACAATATTATTTTTTTAAAACTCAGACACTTACTCAGAAAATCACATTTTACGAGGGTTCATTAATCTTTGACTAGGAACTTTGGCTATTAACGTTCCGAAGGATCTACTCGGAACCTTTCCACCGAAGTTAGCAGATCTCGTGCTACTCCTACCAGGTTACTGAGGGCGCTGGCGACCCTTTGGGCTTCTTGGGATGTATCTTGGGCGCTTAGTTCTACCGCCTGCATTACTTCAGCCACCGCCCTAGCTGTTTCGTTTTGCTCAACCGTATCAGCCGTAATTGATCGCACCAAAACATCAATACGATTGGTTACTTGGATGATATCATCAAGCGATCGCTTCGCTTGTTCCGCCAGACGGGTCCCCTCAATTACTTGCTGGTTTCCTTCCTCCATTGCCATCATTACAGAACTGGTTTGGCTTTGGATCTGCATTACAATTTGTTCAATTTCCTTGAGGGACTTAGCCGACTTATCCGCCAGTTGTCGCACCTCATCAGCCACAATAGCAAAACCACGGCCTGCTTCTCCCGCCCTAGCCGCCTCAATACTAGCATTCAAAGCCAGTAAGTTAGTCCGCGAAGCAATATTAGAAATGATTGCGACAATTTTCGAGATTTCCTGAGAAGATTCAGCCAAACGCTTAACATCTCGCGTCGTTTCTGCCACTGTTTCCCTAATTTTCAAGATACCAGCCACAGTCATTTCTACCGCTTCACCACCCTTAGTTGCTACAGCCGCCGCCGTCCTGGCTACTTCCTCAGCTTCCTTGGCGCTATCTGCTACCCGTTGAATAGCATCAGTCAGCAGTTGCACCGAATTAAGAGTCGCGGCCAATTCCTCCGCTTGTCGCAAAGCATCCCCAGCCACATCTTTGGCAAAACTCGCACTATCCGTCGCTCCACGACTCACCTGACGAGCCGCTTGTTTCACCTGAACCACAATTTCCCGCAGGTTCTGAATTGTCAGGTTAAACGAGTCTGCTACCGCCCCCAGCACGTCTGCAGTCACCTCAGCGCTCACAGTCAAATCTCCTCGCGCCGCCCCTTCCACATCATCTAGGAGTCTAATCACTTGGCGCTGGAGGTTTTCCTTAGCCTCCTCCTGTTCTTCCGCCTTCCGTTGAGCTTCCCTGGTGGTGCTTTCAATGAACTGAGCCATGTAGTTAAATTTAGCGCACATTTGCCCCAGTTCATCTTCCGCGTAGACATTCACACGGGCATTAAGGTTTCCTCGTGCGATCGCATCAAACTGTTTTTGCAGGTCGCCAGTCGCCTTCTCTAGCTGTTGGCTGGTAATACGGCCCATAGCAAAAGCCGTCCCAAAACTACTAGCCCCAGCCACAATAGTCATCAACCAACCTGAGCGGCGTAGATAGTTAACCACTTCCCCTTGATAACTACTAGCAGCAACCTTAGTAGCAATATTAGTAGCCACAGCCACAGCAATCAAAGTTACTAACCCACTCCCCAATGCTATATAAAAAGACTTAGATCTGAGCGGCTTATTTTCCAGGAAGGCAAATGAGCCCTGTTCTACCGAAATATTAGTATCAACCGAGTCTTCTGATAGGTTAGAAAATGCCGTGATCGCCTCCCTTTCTGTGGGAGTATTGAACACATCATCCTCGTAGATCGCCGAGCTATCGTTATCTGGGATACTGCTAGACCTTCCCAGGAAATTACTATCGAGGTCATCATCATCCAAGTCAGCGCTATCGGGCATAAAAGCATATCCCGCCGCATCTGGAATCCCAAAACCCTCTACATCATCAAACTCTTCAAAATCCTCTAAAAATTCGTTGACTTGAGAACCAGAGGTTTGATTTGTCTTGTTGTGGGCGATCGCACCATTAGCCGTCCCATTGCTTACAGTTGACTCTTCCAGGCTATCGAGGTCAAACGTATCCGGGATATCATCCAGTTCAAACTCATCAGATACTGAATCATCAACCTGGTCAAACTCATCCAGATTTAAATCAGAGAAATTTTCTTCTTCCTCATCTAAATTATTATTTGGGGTCTTATTCAGGCTGATCTGATCAGGTTTCACCAATCCTTTTCCGTTACCATTACCGTTAGTTTCTGCCACAGTTTGATGCCTAGCATCAGCCATATCTTCTAGGGGAGAAAAAATATCATCCTCCTCTAGTTCCAGTTCTCCGATATCCAGTTCATCCTGCACATCGCCCAAATCCGGCGGTTTAATTTCAAGGGCAACATGATCAACTATCGTTTCATTAGTTATCGGCTCATCAGTTAAAGGTAGATCTGTCAGGCTGAAATCGTCACCCAAATCATCCCAACTGTCTTGATGTTCTTGAGTCACCCCAGGGGTATTTGTCGCGGGGGAGTCTTTATGGGGAGCATCGATTAAATCTTCCTCAAACAGTTCTTCTGGTAGTTGTTCAAGGGAGCCACTCATGGGGTCTTCTGGATCTAATCCTTCCGTCAACACCAGTTCATCCTCTTCGTCCATCACAAAGGGATCTGATGTTTCTAGGTCAAAATTCAAGTCAGGGTCTTCTTCTTCCTCGTCAGTTTCTTGCCCCTGAGCAAAGGGGTTATTTAACGGGTTGGTTAGGTCCGGGTCTACCTCATCATCTAGGTCGAAGTTGGAATCATCTACCAGGGGATTAGCTTCTAATTCTAGGGGATTAAAGTTATCTTCTTCTAAGGCAAATTCATCTTCTAGAGAGTCATTTAGTTCTTCACCCCCTACACTGGCTTTACCATTCAAGTTTTCCGGCTCTAGTTCATCTGCAGATATATCAAAATCACCCAGAACATCGTCGATCGCCTCTAAGTTTTCCTCTGTTCCTTCCTCAAATTCGAGGTTACTTAGTTCATCTAAATCATCCAAGGCTGACGATATATCTATTTCTTCCATGCCCATATCTTCGTCATCATACAAATCCAGAGCATCATCCAGGGTTTCTATAGTTGCCGAGGGTTTTTGGGGATATTTCCCTAGTTGTTGGGATGCTGCCGTTAATTCTTCCAACTCATCTAATTGTTCATCGATCGCATTTAGATCTAGTTCTTCTTCCAAATCAAGATCGAGGGAACCATTAGCATCATCACCTACCGAGCTCAAATCCTCTAGGATAGTTTCTTGAGCATCATCAAACTCATCATCCAAGCTAATATCTCCCAAAGACGAACCGGTCTCCGAGTCCTCGCAGAATTGACTAGCTTCTGTCAAGTAGTCTTCCGCCTGTTGTACCAATTCCGGGTCATCCGTAAGGCCGAGGACCACCTCATATTGTTCCCGTGCCACATCGTATTGTTGTAAACCGTAGTAAATGTGACCACACAGGAGGCGAGCGAATGGGTCTTCCGGGTAGTCTTCCACTAATTTATAGACTAAAGTAGCCGCCTCGTCCAATTTTCCATCTGTGTAGGCTGCCTCAGTTTTTTGGTACTCCTGCAGATATTCTGCACTTGCTGTCATTGGCCATTCCCCTTACGACTCTATAAAGTTACCGCAAAAATTACATTTAAAACTTCAAACAACTGTATTAGCTTAGTTAGTATCTTGATTACTGCTTCTCGGGTAAATGAAGGCAATATGATGATCACAACCTCCTCAATTGTAATCATCCTGGGAAAAAAGTAGTTATCTTGGACTTATTCAGATATGGGCTCTGGGTTCTAGTGCCTTTATATAGCTTATTTATACTGCCCACCGAGCCGATCGCAAAACGGCAATTTGGTCTAACAGGCGCAAAGGTTTATCTGGTGAATCCTCCAGAACCCACTCCCCTTTTATATAGGGAGCCATGCTATCGGGAACCTGAACTGGCGTTCTCATTTTTTCTATGGGTAGCCAGTCCATAGCCGTCAGATTGTTTATCGACTCTACTGCTAAACCCAACATAGTATCTTGGTCTTCTACGGCAATTACGGGAATTTCCGTGCGATCGGTGTTTAATTGCATTGTATCTCCCAAAAACTGTCCTAGATCAGCCACCCAAACCACTCGTCCCCTCAAGTTGAGAGTCCCCAACAGTAGGGATGATACATTGGGAATGGGAGTAATGCGGTCAATTGATTGAGATAGGACTTCTTTGATACCCATAGCGGGCAAGGCAAATTCGGCACCCGATGCCACAAAAAAACGCAGATGCAACTCACCCTCTGGGGTTTCTAGCTCCTGAAACTCGGAGCCGTCTGCACCTTGACCCGTGAGAAAATCGGGACTTCCAACCATTACCCCTCACCTACCCCCTTAATAGCTGTTTAACCGTCCCTACCAGTTCAGTCGGCTGAAATGGTTTGGCGATATAAGCATCTGCCCCCTGTTTCATGCCCCAATATCGATCGAACTCCTCTCCCTTGGAAGAACACATCACAATGGCAATTTTTTGAGTTTTCGGATCAGACTTGAGACGGCGACACAGTTCATAGCCATTCATGCGAGGCATTACAATATCCAACACCACTAGATCGGGAGAGATTTGTTGAACTTGTTCTAGTGCCTCTACACCGTCGCTTGCTACCGCGACTTTTAAGCCACTTTCTCTCAGGAGATTTGAGATCATCTCCCGTTGTGTCACACTGTCTTCTACAACCATAATTGTATTCATACTATCTTGCTGAGTTGCTGGGTTCTAAGTTAACTGAGGCAGGGCGCGGAGGGACTGGGGCATTTCCAATATAATTCGGCCAACCCTCAGCTCCGAGACATTCCAGTTAGAGGCCACTGGCTTGATTGCAACCGCGATATTCCACCCGCAGAGTTGAGTTGCTCAAATCCTTAATGCGAATGGATTTCATCTCAAGTATACCTAAGTTCGCTACGGATTGATTACACTTTGGCTAGACCGAATGAGACTGATACATTTACGCGACATTTATCCGGCTATTGCCTGACAATGCGACGATAG
>NZ_JARPLC010000153.1:0-9500 GCF_032350395.1 Limnospira sp. PMC 289.06 | reverse complement strand
ATTGTCCCCCGGTTACGTTTAATCCTGACACCCTTGGGACATTGTTTGCGGGATAGGTTGAAAAACTCAAGAATATCCTCAAAGCCTTGATATGTACCACTATGTGTACTGTTTGTACTTGCACTCATTTTGCACTAACTCCTAATAATGCGATCGCCATTGAGTGCATTAGAATGGCGGTAGAATAGGGGTTATAGGCTTTATAGTGGGTTCGAATCCCACCCTCTCCGGTTTTGCTCAGGCTCAATCATGACCAGCCCTGGCGCTAATCCCTACCTCTGCGAGCGATCGCGAGCGAGGGGTTAGGGTAGGGTTTGGCTGTTTTTATGGCTGCTGTGGATATCTGTGTAACGGATCTTTACGATCGCTACTGAGAAGGTATTATCAGTGATAGGATGCCGTAAAAACCTTTGAGATAATTTTCTATGGTAGAAACACTGACAGGAAAAGCTCCCAAATTCGGTGGTAGCACAGGTGGTCTTCTCACCAAAGCCCAAGTTGAGGAGAAATATGCCATTACCTGGACCAGCACCAAAGAACAGGTGTTTGAAATGCCCACAGGTGGCGCAGCTATTATGAACGAGGGAGAAAACTTGCTCTATTTGGCTCGCAAAGAGCAGTGTCTCGCCTTGGGAACCCAACTGCGGACAAAATTCAAGCCGAAAATCGAGGATTTCAAAATCTATCGGATTTTCCCCAATGGCGAAATGGAATATCTCCACCCCAAAGATGGCGTTTTCCCTGAGAAAGTTAACGAAGGTCGGGAGTTCAACGGAAAAATCGATCGCAAGATTGGTGATAACCCCAACCCAGCTAGTGTTAAATTCAGCGGTAAAGCCACCTACGAATCTTAGGGGTCTATGGGCGGGGTGGGTTCACCTGACTTGTCACTAAGAATCAGGCTTTTTGTAGAATCTCCCCCCCTACAGTACAGGTAAACTCCCTATAAGATCAGGTTTGCTGGTTCCTGAGTTTCAACCAAAAACCAGCATTTTCTGTTATTGTTGATATACAGTAGCATTAGATTCAGCTACAAATTTTCCCAAAAATTACAACAATGATTTTTCCAGATTTCTCCCAATTCTGCCAACTACGGGCCAGGGGTAACTTCATTCCCGTCTATCAGGAGTGGGTGGCGGACTTGGATACACCAGTTTCGGCGTGGTATCGGGTTTGTGCAGGTCAACCTTACAGCTTCCTGTTGGAGTCGGTCGAAGGTGGGGAGAAAATTGGGCGTTACAGCTTTCTGGGTTGTGATCCTTTGTGGATTTTATCAGCCCGTGGCGATCGCATGATCCAAACATTTAGGGACGGTCAACAACAAGATTTTCAAGGCGATCCGTTTCAGGTATTAGCTGACTGTCTTAAACCCTATCAACCTGTCAAATTACCAGAACTACCCCCCGGAATTGGGGGACTGTTCGGGTTTTGGGGTTATGAATTAATCAACTGGATTGAACCACGAGTGCCCATTTATCCCCTCACAGAGGACGATTTCCCCGATGGCCTGTGGATGCAGCTTGATAGTTTACTAATTTTTGACCAGGTGAAGCGCAAGGTTTGGGCGATATCTTATGCAGACCTGCGGGAAACAGACCCAGAAACAGCCTATCAACAGGCTTGCGATCGCGTGACTCAATTGGTAGATAAGCTCAGATCTCCCCTATCTCGTCAGAGTACCCTATTAGAATGGACTCCTCCCGATAGGAACAAATCCGATGATACGGAAACATCACGCCAATACAGCAGTAATTTCTCCCGCGACCAGTTTTGTGCGGCTGTTGACCGAGCCAAGGAGTATATTAGGGCTGGAGATATCTTTCAGGTGGTCATTTCCCAACGGCTGGCGGCACAATACCAAGGCGATCCTTTCTCCTTGTATAGATCCCTGCGTTTAATCAATCCTTCCCCCTATATGGCTTATTTTGACTTTGGGGATTGGCAGATGATTGGCTCTAGCCCAGAAGTGATGGTCAAAGCGGAAAAAAACCATGACGGAAAGGCGATCGCCACCGTTCGCCCCATTGCGGGAACCCGCCGCCGTGGTAAAAACTCCCAGGAAGATCAGGACCTAGAACAGGATTTGCTACAGGACCCCAAAGAAATCGCCGAACACGTTATGCTAGTAGACCTCGGACGTAATGATTTAGGGCGGGTCTGCCAAAATGGAACCGTAGTAGTTGATCAACTGATGGTGGTCGAACGCTATTCCCATGTCATGCACATTGTTAGTAATGTGGTGGGAGAGTTGGCAGATGATAAAAATGCCTGGGATTTACTAAAAGCCTGTTTTCCGGCTGGGACTGTCAGCGGTGCGCCGAAAATTCGGGCCATGGAAATTATTAATGAGTTGGAACCTAGCCGCCGAGGTCCCTATTCTGGCGTTTATGGTTATTATGATTTTGAGGGACAACTAAACACAGCTATCACTATCCGCACTATGATTGTCCGTCTGGGGGAAGATGGTATAAATCAAGTTTCTGTACAGGCGGGGGCGGGACTTGTGGCTGATTCCCAACCCGAAAAGGAATATGAGGAAACCCTCAATAAAGCACGGGGGTTATTGGAAGCCATTAGCTGTCTGAAAACTTCTGAGAGTTGATTGTATGGATTTCTACATCGTTGATGTTTTTGCAGAAGCTAAATATGCGGGGAATCAACTCGCTGTTTTCTTCGGTGAGGGGGTGTCGTCTCTATCTGATGAGGAGATGCTAGAAATTGCCCAGGAAATGAATTATTCAGAAACTACTTTTATCCGTTCCGTGGGAATGGTTGATGGTGGCTATGATGTCAGGATTTTTACCCCTTCTAAAGAATTGCCTTTTGCGGGTCATCCTACCCTGGGAACTGCTTATATTATTCAACGGGAATTGATTAAAAAACCTGTTGATCAGGTGGTGTTAAATTTGGGTGTGGGTCAAATTCCAGTGACTTGGAGTAATGGTAACACTGACCAAGAATTGTTATGGATGCGCCCCAATAATCCGGTTTTTTATAATTGTTTTAATGCGGCAGATATCGCCCCGGTTTTGGGTTTGGAAATTGCCGATTTTGACGATAATTTTCCCATTCAAGAAGTGTCAACGGGGATTCCTTTTTTAATCGTTCCCCTCAAAAATAAAAGGGCTTTGAAACAGGCTAAGGTTAATTTAGAGCATTATTTTGAGTTTATTAAAAACATTAATACTAAGGAGATTTTTGTATTTTGTCCTGAACCCTATGACATGGAAAATAATATCAGCGCTAGGATGTTTGCCCCGGCTTTAGGAATTACCGAAGACCCAGCCACCGGAAGCGCTAATTCTTGTCTGGCAGGTTATTTGGTGCATAATTCCTATTATAATCGGGATAATATTAGTGTGCGTGTGGAACAGGGTTATGAGATTAATCGCCCTTCTTTACTATTTTTAAAAGGCGAGAAAAAGGTAGGAGATGAAATTGAGGTGATGGTGGGGGGAAAAGTGGTGGCGATCGCTAAGGGAGAATGGTTGAATTAATTTAGCTAACTGCGGCTTCTAGCATTTGGATAGTTCCGCGATCGCTATTAATTTCTACCATACCGCCTATGGCTATGGTAAATTGGGCGCGAATATGACCTATGGCTGAACCATACCAGGCGGGTATTCCTAGGGGTTGAATATGATCAACTAACACTTCCCATAAACTAAAGGATGATTCCCCTTCCCTCCCAGGTGAACAACGGCTACATTGTCCGAAAATAAACCCGGATAATTGATCTAAAATTCCGGCTAGTTTTAATTGAGTCAATAGGCGATCGACCCGGTAAACATCCTCGTTAATATCCTCAATAAATAAAATTTTTCCCGACCAATTCGGTAGATATTCAGAACCCACCAACGCCGCTAAAACTGATAAATTACCCCCCACCAGTTGACCCCTAGCGCTACCGCTGGTAATAGTTTCTACCCGAATATTCCCAGGATTTTCAAAGGTAACAGCTTCGGCGGAAAACAACACTCGCTTTAAGTAATTCACCGAAAAACTCTGCCAATGGGAAGTTCCTAATAAGCCGTGAAATGTGATAAAATTACACTGGGAATATATGGCTAATAATAATGAGGTGATATCACTATAACCAATAATCACCTTGGGATTGTTGCGGATTATGTTATAATCCAACAAGGGTAAAATACGCGCAGCCCCCCAGCCACCAGCGGCGGCAATAATTCCCCGAATATTCGGATCAGCAAACATGGTATTAACATCGGCGGCGCGGTCTCGATCTAATCCAGCTAAATAACCATATTTATCCATCAGGTGAGGCGCAGCTTTCAGATTAAGTCCTTGTTGCATTAATTGCAAAGTTAGAAATTTTAACTCCTGTCTGGTAATCCATCCAGAAGGCGCAATTATTCCCACCGTATCCCCAGCCCGCAACCGGGGTGGTTTAATAGGATTAGGAGAGGATGCTAATACCGGAAATCCTGTTGCTAAAAGTGTCAAACCTAACCCATTGAGAAATTGGCGGCGATTTTTCATAGATCTAATTTTGATACCATTGTTAAGATTATGAACCTAGATTATTCCCGAATGCAATCCGTCCAATCCCCAATTATTCCGATTATTGGGAAACTAATTAACAATCATCCGGGGACAATTTCCCTAGGTCAAGGGGTAGTTTATTATGGCCCCCCACCTGTGGCATTTGACCAGATATCCGAGTTTTTAGCTAGTCCAGAAAATCATAAATATAAACCAGTAATTGGTATCAATCCACTACTTGAGATAATCGCCGATAAACTGCAAACCGAGAATCATATTAATCTCAGCGATCGCCAGAAAATTGTCGTCACTGCTGGTAGTAATATGGGGTTTATGAATGGGATTTTAGCCATTACCTCACCCGGGGATGAAATCATTATACAATCTCCTTACTATTTTAATCATGAAATGGCGATTATAATGGCAAGTTGTCAGCCGGTGGTTATTCAGACTGATGACCATTATCAACTGCGAATTGATGCAATTAAAGCCGCCATAACCGATAAAACCAGGGCGATTGTTACCATTTCTCCCAATAACCCCACCGGGGCGGTTTATTCCCCAGAAGCATTACAAGAAATTAATCAAATTTGTGGCGATCGCAACTTATACCATATCAGTGACGAAGCCTACGAATACTTTACCTACAATAACATCAAACACACCTCCCCCGCCACCTTTCCTAACAGTGAATCCCACACAATTTCTCTATTTAGCTTATCCAAAGCCTACGGTTTTGCATCTTGGCGCATTGGATATATGCTAATTCCCGAACACTTACTAATCCCCATTCAAAAAGTTCAAGATACCATCTTAATCTGTCCTCCCGTCATCTCCCAATATGTAGCTTTAGGGGCGTTAAAAGTAGGTTATGAATATTGCCAAAATCATATTAAAACTATCACAGAAGTTCGGGATATATTTCTAAATGAACTCAGCCAATTATCAGATTTTTGCACAATTCCCCAAGCTGACGGCGCGTTTTACTTTCTGCTAAAAATAGACACCCAGTTAGACTCAATGGAATTAGCCCAACAACTGATTAAACAGTTTGGCGTGGCTGTAATTCCGGGGACTACCTTTGGTATGTCACAAGGCTGCTATTTACGGGTAGCTTATGGCGCGTTAAAACCAGATACCGCCGCCGAAGGAATTGGGCGTTTAGTCAAAGGTCTGAAAACCCTAGTCATTTAGATTAACCTATCAATAATCTATCCGGGATTATCCCCCCAAAGAAGGCTACCAGCCAGCCATAATTGGATTATATCAGCCCTCAATTGTGTACCTATACCATTTTAGCCCAAATCCTAATATAGCGGTTCGGTGGATTGGTGAGGTACTTTTCAAAGCCCCCTTCGACAAGCTCAGGACAAGCCTCTCCCGTCTTGGGAGAGGGGTTTGGGGTGTAGACGCGCAGCGGCTTCTCTTTGAGTGGGCTGTACCTTATGGATATGAGAAACGCTATAGCTGGAGAGGTCAGTTAAAATCACTAAATTAACCAGCTATCATAGAAAATAGACTGATTTGAGATCAACCATAAAATTATGCCTTTATACCGCCTTTTCATCATCATTGTGGGTGTTTGTGTCATCCTGGGTTTAATGATTTGGCTAGTCACATCGATTTCCTGGTTATACAGTCAAGTGGCGTGGATGGCTAACCCTATTTTAGCAAATTTATTGCTAGTCATGTTAATAAGTTTGCTAGGGTTGTTGATTTATACATTTGTCTACTATTTTAGGCTGTTTCAATTTGGGGGTAATGGGAGCAAAAAACGCCGCCATAATTTGCGTATACCTTTGGATAAATCAGGAGCCGCTGAAACGTCTTTAAAAGCTATCCGACAACAGGTTAATCAAATTCAGGATGAAGTGGCGCGTCAGGCGTTAATAAGTCGCTCTCAGGATATAGAAGCTAACCTATCTCAAGGTAGTATTCAGGTGGTGATATTTGGCACAGGTTCCGCAGGTAAAACATCTGTGGTTAATGGGTTAATGGGGGAGATGGTAGGGCGGGTTAATGCACCTATGGGAACTACTATCAATGGGGAAACTTATCGACTAAAATTGCCGGGATTAAATCGGGAAATTTTAATTATTGATACTCCGGGAATTGGGGAGGTGGGAGAAGGGGGGGCGACTCGTTCAGAAATGGCTAGAACGCTGGCTACAGAGGCAGATTTATTATTATTTGTGGTGGATAATGATTTGCGTCAATCCGAATGGTATCCTCTGCGAAATTTAGCGGAAATGGGGAAGCGATCGCTTTTAATTTTTAACAAAACTGACTTGTATACAGAAGCTGATAAAAATCAGATTTTAAATCAATTAAAGCAACGAGTTGGCGGGTTTATTTCTTCAGAAGATGTGATAGCGATCGCCGCCAATCCTCAACTGATTAATCTGGAAAATGGAGATACATTTAAACCAGAACCTGATCTAATGCCACTTATTCATAAAATCGCCACAATTCTACGCGCCGAAGGGGAAGAATTAATAGCTGATAATATCCTTCTCCAGTCTCAAAGATTAGGCGAAGAAGCGCGCCGTTTAATTGATAATCAACGTCTACGCCAAGCCGAAAAAATTGTCGATAGATATCAGTGGATTGGGGCTGGGGCTATTGCTGTTACGCCGCTTCCGGTGGTAGATTTATTAGCAACTGCGGCGGTTAATGCTCAAATGGTAGTGGAAATTGGTAAAATATATGGCTGTGAATTAAATATGGATAGGGGGCGAGAGTTGGCATTATCTCTAGCCAAAACTTTGGGTAGTTTAGGAATTGTGAAAGGTGCGATTCAATTAGTGGCTACCGCCCTACATTTTCACATCGGTACTATTGTAGTTGGTAAGGCTATTCAAGGGATAACTGCCGCCTATTTAACCCGGATTGCGGGGCGTAGTTTTATTGAGTATTTTCGCCAAAATCAAGATTGGGGAGATGGGGGTATAACAGAGGTGGTCCAGCGACAATTTCAACTCAATCGGCGAGATGAGTTTGTGCGAGGATTTATTCAAGATGCGATCGCCCGTGTCATTGAACCCCTAAACCTACATCAATCATCAGCCGAGTCCGATGATGAACTAGAATTAGAATTAGACAAACCCTCAGATATTGCTCCCTATTTATACCAAGATTCATCTCAAAATGATTGGGAGAATCCCCGTCATCCCCCAGATAATTGGTAACAATTGATTACGGAGAATCTTGCCATTCGGGAGTCAAAAGACGGAAGTTATAATTAGATGCGCCAGGATGACAGGTTTGGCAATTATGAATATTAATGGGTTCCGTAAATTCTACGCGGGGATGTAGCGCCCTAAAAAAGCGCGATCGCTCAATTCTAAAAGGGATACCCTCTTCAGCCACAGTCATAGAACGGGAAAAATGGCGGAGATAATTCCACACCAACAGGCGAGCCGGATCCACTAAAGGTTCAATTTGAGTGCCATAATGTTGACTATCTTGGAGAATTTGTTGCCAAGTCTGTCTCGGTAAAACTGACGGCGGAATAGGAATATGGCAAGTAGCGCAGTTTTCTAAATAGAGTTCCTGGCCCAGTTGAAATTCTGGCGGTACAACATCAACAGTACCTATAGCACTAACAGAATACTGGCCTATACTTGGTGTTGTGATGCCCAAGGATATCAGGACAGTAACCAGAAGCAAACAGCACCTAATCAATAGAGAATATCTCCTTGATCTGCGCTGATGGGGGAGTCTGGAATGTGACATATATATAAGTTAGCTTAATCTAGGGTAATTACCATACCTTCCCTGGCAACAACCCCGTGAGGAAAAGCAGCTTTGAGTTCAAGTTGGACGCGATCGAGAAAATCATCATCGTGGGATGGGTCATGTTGATACATGGCTATCTGTTTGACACCGGCTTTTTTAGCAATTTCTACCCCCACCTGCCAGGTAGAATGTCCCCAGCCAATTTTAGGACACTTATGATCATGATACTCCTCATTAGTATAGGTGGCATCATAAATCAGCAAGTCGGCATCGCGAGCCAAGTGCAGAACATTATTATCAAAGCGATCGAGAAAATGCTCTGTATCACTACAGTAAACCGCTGTACGGCCTTCCCAAGTAACCCGATAGCCGACCGCCATATTAGGATGATTCAGAGGAGCCGTTTCGATTTTAATCCCATCGGACAAAGTAATCACATCCCCAGGGATCAGATCATAAAATTTCAGATCTGATTGCATAACGTGCATGGGAACCGGGAAATTAGGATGTACCATTTGATCAGACAGGCGTTCCTTAATCGTTGACCCATCAGGAGCGATCGCCCCATAGATATGAAAGCGATTAATCGGGATAAATGCTGGCACAAAGAAAGGAAACCCCTGGATATGGTCCCAGTGGGTATGGGAAAAAAAGACAGAGGCTTCAACGGGCATTTGTTTGAGCAGATCCAAACCCAAAACTCTTAACCCAGTCCCTCCGTCAAAAATAAAACGTTGATTTCCCAGACGCATTTCGACACAGGAGGTATTCCCCCCATATCGAACAGTTTTATGGCCAGGGGTAGCAATATTTCCCCTCACCCCCCAAAACTGTACAGAAAACTCCACAGGAGCCGAATTATCATTCATCGCATTATTATCGGAAACTTGAGGATTTTTAACAGGTCGATCATAAACTGGCATTTTAACTGATACAGAGGTTGAACAGCAGTGAGATAAGCAACACTTGAGACCCAATACTCCCTAGTTACTGTTATGACTGATTGGTTATGGTCGAAAGAGAAGTCACCTTCCCCAACTCCACTTCCAAACCGTGCTTGCGAGTTTCCCAGCACACGGCTCCTGATGTAGATACCCTATTGTCAGTAGGAACAGGGCTACAACCCCCCGCTTTGTAACCTCAACTTTGGGAGCTAAATACAACACGTAGTCTTTAAACTCGCTTTCGTCATAAAAACTCTTACTTGTCGCGGTCTCTATATCCACACCGTGACTAGTGGGCATATCCTAACCATTACA
>NZ_JARPLC010000152.1:0-9675 GCF_032350395.1 Limnospira sp. PMC 289.06 | reverse complement strand
TTCTGGGGCGGCGCTCAAGGCTGCCAGGAATGCCACATCCAGAAAGCTGGCTGAGATGCTATTTAAGGCTCTGTGGGATATGCGATAATAAGCCCCATACAATTAGCATAATCATCCTGTACCCCGATCCAATTCCCTAGGTCGGGGTTTTTACAGGTGAAAGTTTGGGAATAAGATAGAAACATCGTCGCACTTTTAAGGCAATTTACACAAACCCGGTTCGGTCAGATATTGTCTGGACTGATGTTGAAAGTCTGTTTGTAGCGCTGGGCGCGATCGCCCGCGAAGGGAGAGGCTCTCGGGTGCGGGTGGCGTTGAACGGTGTCAAAGCTGTTTTTCACGAACCACACCCGGAAAAAGAGATGGGTAAGGGTGCTGTTAAAAGCGTCCGGGAATTTTTAGAAGATGCGGGAGTTGCCCCCATGTCTGAGTAAGATATCTATTAGAAAGGGGGTAACGAGCAATGTTGCCCCTACCCAAAGTGACTCAAAAATATACTACCGAGTGCAGCCATTGCCCGATCGTGCCACACAATTCTACAGATTATCCTAAAAACTTAATTGTACCATTTAGACGCTCAAGAACTGAGGGAAATATGCTGACATATAAGGGTTACAGTGGTCACATTGAAGTTGATACAGAAAACGGCATCCTGTTTGGTCGCGTGTTGGATATTAAGGATACGATTACTTTTCAGGGAAAAACTGTTGAGGAAGCGAGTCAAGCCTTTCGTGACTCCGTTGATGATTATCTGGAGTTTTGCGAAGAGTTAGGGGAAAAACCTGATAAGCCTTTCTCTGGAAAATTGCCGTTTCGGACCACACCAGATCTACACCGAAAAATTTTTTTGGCGGCTGCTAAAGCAGGAAAAAGCATTAATGGTTGGATGGAAGAGGTGATAAAAGATGCAGCTAATCGTACTTTCCAGAATTAATGGAAGTTGTTGATCAAATAGCCGAAACCCTCCCCGGCTCTCTCCCAGAGTGAGAGGGGGCCAGAGAGGGATTTTTATACTTGATTAACAGCTTCAAAGTTTCTACATTTGGCGCATTTCAGCTTCCAGCATTCGGACTAAATTTTCATCTCCTTTGGCTCTAGCTACCTCAAGTCTATATTCCAGACGTTTTTGGATGTTAGCGCGATGGGTTTGGGATAGCTGGTTGACTTCTTGTCTAAAATTTTTGTTCATGATCAGGGGTTTTGATGTCAAGTTTATAGTTTAATCTTGCCTCCTCTCCTATTATATCGCCATAAAACAGAGAATAAGCGATCGCCTCCCGAAAAATTTAATGTTTCGTAACCTAGGACACAGTTTCTGAACTGAAAAAATGTGTGACACAGAGCATGGGCTATGAACAAGAGGCGATGGGGCCAGCTCGCCGCACTACGATCGCCTGATAATCTGCTAGTTGAGGAGTTGGATAAATCGGCTGGTATCGAATTTTTCCGCCATAATTTGGGTGATACACTCAACCTTAGCCTGATCATGGATACGGACGTGACCAAAAGCGAGATCGATGCTTTCCACAGTGGTGAGGGTATCGAGGTCAACACACAAAATCGGAATCTCCAACTCTTCAGCGCGGGTAATCACAATTTCAGCCGGGGGAAGTTGACCGGTGAGAATCAAGCAATGGGTAGACTGCTCCAAAGCCGCCATTTGAATATCAGTGCGATCGCCGCCGGTCACCACCGCCATATTATGTGACTGGCTAAAATACTTCATGGCGGAACTAACATTCATCGCCCCCACACTGAGAGTTTCCACAATCAAATCCAAACGTTCCTGACCACAAACCACCTGGGCTTCAAGCTGCGTCACCAATTCCCCCACCGTGACACTACGAAGCAGCGCATTTCTAGGAAGGATACCCAAAACCGGAATCCCCACACTCTCGAGAAAAGGCTTAATCTGAGTTTCCACCTTAGAAACCTGTTCGTCGGTGACATCATTAATCACAATTCCGATTAAGCGCGTACCCAAACGTTCTTTCGCCGATAGTACCTCATCCAAGAGACTATGGGAGTGATAACGAACCACCAACATAACCGCCGTATCCAAAACCTCAGCCATTCGGGGTACAGATAAATTAAACAGACTCCCTTCCTGCAAGGTGCGGGGACCCTCGAGTAAAACCAAATCCCCAACCTTATGGTGGTGATAGTTAGTCAAAGCCTGGTGATAATAATTGAGATCTTGATGATATAGATGTTTATCAATTGTTGCCTGATCAATCATTAAAATAGGCGATCGCATATAAACTTCCGAAAGCCCCAAAGTTTTAGCAATAAACTCACAATCAGCATCAACTTGATGATCACAATCATCATCAAAATCAGTTCCCAAAGGTTTCCCGTAACCAATATCAAACCCCAGATTCTGCAATTGAGGAACTAAACCGAGGGCGACAGCAGACTTACCACTAGAAGGCTCAATTGATCCAATTAATACATACTTGACGGGTTTAGCCACACCAGCAACTCCTAAACTTATAAAATCAGATTTAATTTTGACACTGTAGCGCACAGATGTTGTGCATAACCAACACCCCCACTAGACTCACTCCCTTAACTTGAGTCCAGCTATTTCATTCCATGTGTAGCAATTTTTTATAAAATTCCTGAGAAAAATCAATCACATGATGATGCTTGAAGCTGTAGACCACCTGAATCAAATGCTTCATAAACTCATAATTGGGCATCATCACTTCATAAGTTAGATCAGCATTATGCTCAAACATCACCCGACATCGAGTAAGGTCAGCCGGAAGCATAGAAGTATTCCAGGTGGCCACAAAAGGAATATCCTCACCCCCCTCGATTTTCCGTGCCCCCTCCAAACTCTTGTGTTGGTAAAGGCTCATAGACCAAGGCAAATATCGCCGTCTCTTTTCATCATAATAGGGTAGATAAACCACCAAGTCCCGTTTTTCAGCCAGTTTGAGGTCTTTGAGAATAGCAGCCGAATCACTCATAATTAAATTCCTGCTCATTGTATCACTCCATCTTAGCGGTTCTGGGAAACTCGGTATAGAGGTTAAGACTGTAGGGGTTAAGGACAATTGATTATGATCGTTGTCCCCCCCATCGGGCCAACAACCTGGTCTGGCAATTATTCCCTGGGGAGCAAATTCTTGGATCAATGGCTGCAAAAAGGTGAAATACTGCACAATGATAGAGAACAATTAAAGTCACACTTATCGATGCCAGAGAAATCTTGGCTGAACCATCAGCGTCAACATCAAACCAGTAGAGGTGCAACGGAGTTATTGGATATGCACCATAACCATCGTGATTCGGGAGTTACAGACTCCAGTAGTCAAAATTATAGATTCCCTCCGGGGATTAGGCGTTTTCGTCTTCTTTCCCGTCGACAGGGATTAGGGGGTTCCCAACCCCGGAAACCTAATCAAGCTAATAAACTTCATATCCCCCCAGAATTTTATCAGAATCGGCGAGGCAAAGCAGCAGTCGCCCTAGCTCTGATCTGGAGTCTGACGATTATCGGGCACTTGATTCCCTGGGGATATTGGTTAATTCTGGGATTAACTGGGTTATTAGTAATTCAAGCTATCCGCATTGTGTTTGCCGATCCCGGTGGGTTAGATATTAACCCCGAACTCACCCCAGAAGAACTACCCTTTGTCTCCCTACTGGTAGCGGCGAAAAATGAAGAAGCTGTGATTGGCAATTTAGTCCAGAATCTATGCAATCTCAACTATCCTAGTCATTGCTATGAACTGTGGGTGATTGATGATAATAGTAGCGATCGCACTCCCATAGTTCTCCAGGAATTAGCCCAAGAGTATCAACAACTGCACATTCTGCACCGAGACGAAAACGCTACTGGTGGTAAATCCGGCGCACTCAATCAAGCCCTACCTCTTACCCGTGGCACAATATTAGGGGTTTTTGATGCCGATGCTCAAGTGGCTCCAGATCTCCTACAAAAGGTGCTTCCCAAATTTGAGGCTGAACAAGTCGGAGCCGTTCAACTCCAAAAAGCGATCGCCAATAGTAACTTCAACTTGTTAACCCGTTGTCAATCGGCAGAGATGGCCTTAGATGCCTTTTTCCAGAAACAGCGAGTGGCTGTAGGCGGTATTGGAGAACTGCGGGGAAATGGGGAGTTTATTCGTCGCGCCGCCCTAGAAAGCTGCGGTGGATGGTGTGAAGAAACCATTACCGATGATCTCGATTTAACCATTCGTCTGCACCTAGACCATTGGGATATCGAATTTCTGGATACCTCCGTCGTCTTGGAAGAAGGAGTTACCAATTGGGTTGCTCTCTGGCATCAGCGGAACCGATGGGCCGAGGGAGGATATCAAAGATATCTCGACTATGGCAAATTCATCATCACTAACCGTATGGGAGTTGGCAAAACCTTTGATTTATTCGGGTTTTTGATTACCCAGTACATTCTACCCATAGCTGCCATTCCCGATTTACTCCTGTCATTTATTCTCCGCCGCCCCCCCATTACCAGCCCCCTGACTCTCTTGGCAGTTAGTTTGTCGCTGATCGGAATGTTTATCGGCTTGCGGCGTACTGTTAGCGGTGGAAATGTGGCATCCCACAAAACCAATTCACCTGATAACTTAACCACAGATGGCGATCGCCAATATTATCCCCCACTTTCTTACATGACTACATTGTTCCAAACCCTGCGTGGTACCGTGTATATGTTTCATTGGTTCATTGTTGTTGCCAGTGCCACAGCCCGGATCAGTGTGCGTCCCAAACGCCTGAAATGGGTCAAGACGGTTCATCAAGGAACCCCTACCCTCAAGAATAATCAATGAGGAAACACCCATGGATTTGCTAGAGTACCAAGCTAAAACCCTATTTCGTCAGATGGCAATTCCCGTATTGCCTTCCCAGAGAATTGATTTCGCCCATGACCTCAAAGGATTAACCATTCCCTATCCCGTAGTTCTCAAATCCCAAGTGCGGGCTGGGGGACGGGGAAAAGCTGGTGGTATCAAGTTTGTGGAAAATACCATTGATGCAGTGGCTGCCGCTCAATGTATTTTTAATTTGGCTATTCAAGATGAATATCCCCAAGTCCTACTGGCTGAAGCTAAATATGATGCCGATCAGGAAGTATATCTGGCGGTGATTCTTGATCCGGTGACTCGCCGCCCCCTATTATTAGGCTCTGTGCAGGGGGGAGTTAACGTTGAGGCTACCATGTTCCATATTCAAAAGGTCGTGGTGGATCAAGAATTTTCCCCTTTTTATGCTCGCCGTCTGATGGTCAAAATGGGATTACAAGAACACCTGATCCTATCTGTCAGTAACATTTTGGAGAAAATGTATCGGCTATTTGTCGAGAAAGACTTAGATTTGGTGGAAATTAACCCCCTGGGAATTAGTTCTACAGGGGAGTTAATGGCTCTTGATGGGAAGGTGGTCGCTAATAATCAGGCCTTGGAGAGACACCCGGATTTAGTTATGTTGGTTCATGAACAATGTTCAGATCCTGCCGCCATTGAGCCAACGGATTTACCCACCAATCAACCCAATTTTGTCAAACTTGACGGCAATATTGGTATCATCTGCAATGGGGCTGCTTTAACTATGACTACCCTAGATCAGATCATAGCCACTAAAGGAAAGCCGGCTAATTTCCTTAACTTGGGAGGAGAAGATCATTTTGAGGTGACAGAAACACTGTTGCAGAATTTATCGGACGGATTAACATCGGTGATGGCATCCGATCGCATTAAAGTCGTGATGATTAACTGGCTGGGACACCAGACTACTGCTGATCAAATCGCTGAGGCGATCGCCAACTTTTTACAGCACCAAAAGACTATCGAGACTCTCCCTCATTTTGTCCTCCGTTTGACCGTGACTGAACTTGAGAGTACACTGGCTAAATTTGCTGGATTACCTGTAGAAATTGTGGCAACTTTGGATGAAGCGGTTAAACGAACCGTGGCTTTATCTCGGTAGGTGCGGGTTCATCAATAACTTAACCCGCCCGTAGATGGCATGGTTTGTGATTAATTATAGCTTGAAAAAATATGAATTTAACTCCAGATAGTAAAGTCATAATTCAGGGGTTGAGGGATTCCGACCCTTCCCTAAAAGTAGCTCTCAATATGAAAGCATATAGCACTAATATCGTCGCCTGTGTCAGCGCCGGAAGAGGTGGGGAGATCATCCATCAAATCCCCGTTTATGACCTAGTAGAACAAGCTCAGGCAGCCGTTGGACCTGTAGATACTAGCGTCATTTTGGTTCACCCTTATGACGTTCTTGATGCGGCATTAGAGGCTATTGATGCCGGAATTAGACAGCTTGTAATTGTGACTGAAGGAATGCCACCCCTCGATATGGTGCGTTTGGTCAGAAAGGCAGAAGCTACCGAAACTTTAGTTGTCGGTCCTAATTGTCCGGGTATTATTGTCCCCGGTAAACTCTTATTGGGAACTCATCCTCCCCAATTTTATACCCCCGGTTCTATCGGCTTAATTAGTCGCAGTAGTACCCTCACTTATGAAGTCGCTCAAGCCTTGACTGATGCCAAATTGGGGCAGTCTCTTAGCGTCTGTATTGGTAGTGATTTAATTGTCGGTTCCTCCTTTATTCAATGGCTACAGATTTTAGATGAAGATGACCATACAGATGCCATTGTTTTAGTGGGAGAAATTGGCGGCTCTAGTGAAGAAGAAGCAGCCTCTTATATTGCCGAAACTATTGATAAACCAGTGGTGGCTTATATCACAGGTCTTCATGCTCCCAAAGCTCAATTGATTAGTCATGCTAGTACAATTATTACTTCTAAATTTACCCAAGACCTTCACCCAGGGACGGCTCAAAGTAAAATTTCGGTATTTGAAAAAGCTAAAATTCCCGTGGCTTCTAGTCCCTCTCAAATTCCCGAACTGTTGAAAAAGTGCCTCAAAAAAACTCGCTCCCATAAGTAAATCTCAAACCGCTTTAGGATGATGTATAATAGGGAAAAATTCAACTTTTAACTAGCAATTGAATGGCTGCTAATCCTCAAAAAATTATCTTATGGTATCGGAATGATCTGCGGTTACATGACCATGAACCACTAGATTTAGCTACCTCAACTCAAGGGCAAATTATCCCCCTTTACTGTTTTGACCCCAGACAGTTTGCCAAAACTTCCTTTGGTTTTCCTAAAACGGGGGGATTTCGGGGTAAATTCCTGTTAGAAAGTGTCGCAGATTTGCGCCATAATTTCCAAAAAATTGGCAGTAACTTATTGGTGAGAATAGGTGAGCCAGAAAGGGTTATATTTGACCTGGTTAAACAATTAAATATTGATGCTGTTTATTATCATAAGGAAGTCACCGCCGAAGAATTAGCAGTAGAAACCGCCCTAGAGAAAGCCTTGACCCCCCTGGGAGTTGAGGTAAAATCTTTCTGGGGAGCCACATTATATCATCTGAAAGAGTTACCATTTCCCATTGAAAAACTGCCGGAACTTTTTACCAACTTCCGTAAACAGGTCGAGCAAAAATCAGTTATTTATCCCCCATATACTCCCCCTAATCAATTACCACAATTCCCAGATATTGAACCCGGAGAAATCCCGACCTTGACCGAACTTGGTATCACACCAGCACCCTTTGATGAGCGGTCTGTCTTAGATTTTGCAGGTGGAGAAACAGCGGGTTTAAGCCGGTTAAATGATTATTTTTGGCGGCGAGATTGTCTGAAAAACTATAAACAAACCCGTAATGGAATGTTAGGGTCGGATTATTCGTCGAAATTTTCTCCCTGGTTAGCTAATGGCTGTCTATCGCCCCGCTGGATTTATCAACAAGTGCAGGATTATCAACACCAACGAGTTAAAAATGATTCGACATATTGGCTAGTATTTGAATTATTATGGCGGGATTATTTCCGGTTTATTTGTCTAAAACATGGCCCTAAGGTGTTCTATAAGTCTGGTTTACAGGGTGTCAAAATTCCCTGGGGAGAAAATTGGGAACAGTGGCAGATTTGGTGTCAGGGACTGACGGGGTTTCCCCTGGTAGATGCGAATATGCGAGAGTTGGCGGCGACGGGGTTTATGTCGAATCGGGGACGGCAAAATGTGGCGAGTTTTTTAACTAAGAATTTGGGCATAAATTGGCAAATGGGGGCGGAGTGGTTTGAGTCTGTCCTGATTGATTATGATGTTTGTAGTAATTGGGGTAATTGGAATTATACGGCGGGGGTGGGTAATGATGGGAGGGGATTTCGCTATTTTAATATAGCTAAACAGTCCCAGGATTATGACCCAATGGGGGATTATGTGAAACATTGGCTACCAGAATTAGCGTCTATTCCTGATGGTAGGGTTCACTCTCCCTGGCGTTTATCTAATCAAGAACAGATCAGGTTTGGGGTGCGTTTGGGGGTGGATTATCCCTATCCTATGGTGGATCTGCAAGAGTCGGTAGAAGCTAATCGCCGGATTTATGAGAAAGCCTTACGGATGACCTGAAATGGCTATGGGATTGGTGTTAATTATAAAAAGTTAAAACGGAGGATATACAGTCGGTGAGTTGTGATTGCTGTGAAATAGTGAGGTTGTCGAAGTCTCCCCAAAAGTTGCGCCTGTTGGGGATAGCTTTAATTTCGATCCTGGGTTTTGCTGGGGTGGAGGCGGTGGTGGGATGGGTTAGTCATAGTATGGCTTTGACGGCTGATTCTGGTCACATGGTGGCGGATGGGTTGACGATCGCCTTAGCGATTTTAGCCGCTTCGGTGGCGCGACGTTATCGGGGAATTGAGGTCTGGGCGGCTTTCTTGAATGGGGTGGGACTTCTGGTAATGGCGATCGCCATTGGTGTCGAGGCGATCCGACATTTACAAAATCCCCCGGAAACCATTTTGAGTTTCCCCATGTTGATAGTTGCGATCATTGGTTTGGGGGTCAATGGCTTTAATATCATGCTGTTGCATCGAGATGTTCAACAGGACCTGAATATGCGGGGGGTTTTGCTTCATATCTTAGCTGATACCCTCAGTTCTGTTGGTGCTATTGTGGCGGCGATCGCTATTTGGTTAACAGATTGTACATGGGCTGATGGTGCCGTCGGTTTGGGCGTGTCCGTGTTGGTCGGTTTGGGATCACTACCTGTGATCCGCCACAGTTTGGCGATTTTGTTAAATATATCTCCTGTCGCCGTAGATAAGGAGTTAGTCCGAGAGGCGATCGCCAACTTTCCCGGAATTGTCGCCGTCGAAGATTTGGTCATAGTAGCGATCGCACCAGGTTATTATGCCGTCGAAGCCACCCTAAAAATAGATATCGACCTAAAACAAGGCGATCGCCTACTCACCCAAATTCAGGCTACCCTCAGCCAAAAATTCCGCATTGAGGATATTCGCTTCCAACTAGATCAGGTATTATCTCCCCCCAAACTCGGTTTCTTACAAATAGGACAGACCAGCCTCGCATCGATAATCAGCCCAGTCCAGGTAAATCAGCCCCTAGGAGTGAAATAAATGCAGATCCCTCTCGACAAACGTTTGCACCAGTAGCGATCGATCCAAATACTTATCAGAAAAATTGGGTTTTCAACCCCGTCCTTGTAGGACGACTTTCTGTGAAAATATTAGGGTAGTGCTAAAGAGGTAATGATGCCTTGTAGTGATGGATAAAATACCAAATGCCACCAATGTGATTCTGCAAACACTTGG
>NZ_JARPLC010000151.1:0-9841 GCF_032350395.1 Limnospira sp. PMC 289.06 | reverse complement strand
TTGATGATTTATGGGTGGGTGGGGGCGGGTTTATGACAATTCCGGTGGGGAAGTTTAATTGACTGGAGAATGGGAGGATTTTTGTGTTAATGATAATTGCGGTTTTTGATATGGTAAGTTAAGGCTATATTCCTAAAGTTTTAGCAATCCGATCGCGACTTTTTGCTAAATGTGCTATACTGTAAGCATCTAGTCGATCGCCACGACGTTTTACTAGATAATCTAGGGATTCTTCTAATTGCTTAAACTGAAACCAGGCTAAGGTCTGTGCATCTTGGGGAGCGGGGGTATTTCCTAATACTATATTAGTCATTAAATCCAGATAAACTTGTTGCAGGGAACGACGCACCGGACCAATAGATATTTGTTTTTCGCTAGTCCATAGTTCCGACCAGATGCTATTTGTTAGCATTTCCAATAATTCTGGTATGGTTAAAGCATTACCGGGAGAAGTTTTAAATTCTAAATCCCGCAAACGAGTTAGCCTCGCTGGTGAAAGTAGTTCAGATAAAATTCGACTTTGCACCCACAAAATGCGATCGCTAATCGGATAATCTAAGGACGCAAAACGATTAGGATTTCCCCAATCAGACCATCGAGAAGGAACTAAGCGATTTAACAAGTTCGGAGAAAAATTAAAAGCATCTTCAGCAAATACATATTTGGCTAAAAGTTTCAAAGCCTCCCTTTGCTGAGTGACTGAAATTGGTTCTAAAGGTAAAGAACCGCCACTATTACCAATGCGATAACGATGGAAAGACTGACCCCCTATATATGGTATGGCATTAGCTGCATTATTAGCATAATAACTCAAAATTATATTAAAAGCTGTCAGCAGTTGGTCAGATTCTTGACTGCTGGGAAATGAACGGGTTTCTAACCTATCCCATATCGACCTGGCATTGTCTAATTGCCATTGAGAATAGCGTAACATCTCACTACTGAGATCCCATGGTAGCGCCTCGGGGTCAAGAAAAATTCCCCATACATCTTCATCGGTTGCAAATGCTAGATCTTGAGCAGTTGCCTGTGCTACAATTTCCTGCAATTGGCGAGACTCTAAATAAGGTGTATGTTCTAAAATAGGTTGATATCCATATTGAATCGCCCAGTCATCATAAGCGCCTAACACTACGGGAAAATAATCGCCCTGGGGTTGTCCTGGGGGGGCTAAATTAACTGGTAAATAGTCCATTACTGAGGCGGTCATTCCCCTAGTCCGGGTAATATGGCGATCGTTTAATTCTTCTGGTGTTAGCATGGTACTACCTCGGAAATTGTGTCTTAACCCCAAAGTATGACCAATTTCATGGGCGGTTAAATAACGCAAATATTGATTAATATACTCATCTATAGAATCTTGGTGAAACCTAGGATTCACAGACATGGCGATCGCACCAATAGCCAATTGACGAGTAGATTCTACCTCAAAACAAAAATGCTCCAATGCTATTAAATATTCCTGATTATTAGGGGTGGGTTGTTGCCAATTTCGCCCTAATAAACCATCATGACATTGTGCAGAACTACCCTCGACTAAAATTTCCTGTCTTTGTCGCAAGCTGTCAATGGCTTGACTTTCAATAACCATATCTGCATCTAAAATTTGACCTGTTAAAGGGTTAACATGGGAAGGACCATAACCACTGAAAGGAGAGTTAAAAGATGTAGACCAGCGAATGGTATTATAACGGACATCGGCGGGGTCCCAGGTAGCATTATCCGGCATTTGTCTAACTTTGATCGCATTCATAAAACCCACCTTTTCAAAGGCTTTATTCCACATTAAAGCCCCTTCTGCAATGGCTTCACGGTATGCTAAAGGGATGGTATTTTCTAGCCAAAATACAATGGGTTCTACTGGTGCTGACAAGGGCGCACTAGGGATTTGTTTTTGTAAATTCCAGCGGTTAATATAGCGCACCATTGCGCCTGGTCTGCTGGGGTTAGAAACATCCCGATAAATAGTTGTAAAATAGCCGATTCGTTCATCAGCTAGGCGAGTTCGGTAGCTGTGATCATCAGGAAGGGCGAGAAAACTGTAGCGAATTTGTAGGTTAAATGCACGCCTATCAGAAATAGCCGGGCTATCAGGTACCAGGTTTCTCCCCACTGCTGTAAACCCTAATACTGATGCAACTTCAATATTATTCGGAAAAGCCTTGAGACTAGAAATAGAGGATTTATCAGCATCAAAATTGTAGTTATTTTGTAAACTTAATACCAGTCGAGAAACGACTCCAGAAAATTCGTTATTTCCTACTAACACTGGGCTAAAATCGATTAAAATACTCTGTCTTTCAGGGTGGGTAGCCATGACGGGTAGGGAGTATAAAACTGAATCCCTAAAGGCACGTTCTATGGCGGCGGCTTGCGGTTCTTGAGGATTAATCCGAAAGTTGATATTAGGAATTAATAATTCTATCCGGTTGGGAACAGAACGCAGTTTAAATAGGAAATTTCCTAAATCTTGACCACTCCAAAAGTTAGTATTTTCTAACCCGGACTCCAGGCTAATAAAACACAGAAAATTTTGCCCAAGCTGTTGGGGTTGAATTTCCAGATAAACCTGTCTAGTTTCGGGTTTGTGATAGAGAGTAAACAACCCGATAAATTGTTCTGTGCCCTGGATGATACTATCAAAATCAGGGGGTTGTGTCTGTTGCTGGGATATCTGAAATGGAGCGATCGCCCCTCGGTTGGGGATTTGTGCGATCGCCTGAGTCAACCCCATTGTCACTATGACAAATGAGATCACAACAATTATCAGATATCGGCTTAATCTTCTCATTAACCATTAGGTGTTCTGAGATCGTATTGTTCTAATTTCTGCTCAAAAATCTCAGACGCTTGTTCAGCAGGTATATCCAACATTTGCCACAAATGGGTCAAAAACTCTCGTTCTTTAATAGACAAGACCCCATCAACCAATAACAAATCGCTAACTACTGTAAACACAGTTTCCTGAAGTTGTACAGGTAAAAACTCACGAGCGATCGCCAATAGAGAGTAAGTCCCCTTGAGGGATAGTAACTCAAATAACTTCTCGACTAAATTAGTGAGTTTTTGCTCTGAATATCCGTTAAACAGGGGAAGTTCCGACAATACAACTATAATCCGTTCCCTTTCCTGGGCGCACAGATAGCCGTCAGCACAGATAGCACTAACAGCGATCGCCGCAAACGCCTCCGGGGTAGACAGAGAAATCCGTGTTTCATCCTGTCCTTTAAAGATTTTGTTGAGTATGCTCATCAGAAACCCACTCTCTCAACAACGAATAAAGGGTTCATTGTAGCACAACTTATATTTTACCATTGCCCCCTACTCCGTGATTCCCCCGGAGCAAGGAGCCTGTCCATTATCGTGCGTTACCCCTAGGAAGAGTCAAACCCTCAGCCGCAGCTCGATATTCTTCCACCGCGTCGCTAAAATCAATAGGAAGCACAGCCACGACATTTTCATGAGGACGGGGAATAATTACCCAAGTTTCCAAAGCCCCCCCATATACCTTCTCTACCGCTGCAATACCAGCATCCATAGCGGTTTTCACCTCGGAAACATCTCCTCGTATCATCACCGTAAACCGAGCGCTACCCGCCCGAATATAGCCCACTAGGGTGACACGACCTGCTTTAACCATTGCATCTGCTGCCGCCAAAATTCCTGGAAACCCCTTCGTTTCCAGTGCGCCCACTGCTTGTTGTGACATCGAAACTCTCCTGAGTGAATAATAACCCGTCGCTGCACCTCAAAACTTGAGTCCAGCGACAATTGTTGACAAATTTACCAGAATATGCTATATGTACATACTCCCAACCTGAGCGACCAGTTAGACTCGGAAGGGTTCGCTCTTGGGGGTATGGTGAATAGGAAGAACATCAACAATATTAGGCGGAGGGTTAGGAATGGTGTAGTGAGTAATAATCGTACACCCAAAGGTATTTTGAGCCGCTGCAATACCAGCCTCCATTGCGGGCTTAACTTCCGAAACTCCGCCCCGAATGGCGACCATAAACTCTCCCCGTTCTGCTAAATCAAAATAAACCAAAGTCACCCGTCCAGCTTTAACCATTGCATCAGCCGCCGCCAGTACACCTGGAAAACCCAAGGTTTGAATTACACCCACCGCCTCTGGCATGGAATGTCTCCTCGCTCATTGATATTGCTCAAGCTAATTTTACGCCGAAAATAGCACTTAAACATACTATTGGTTTAGAAAACTTTAGGAACAGTGGACCGCCCAGTGATGATGGTTAACTGTCACCAGACCTGTGGTTCCCGATTCCCGATCGCTGGTATATATAAAATTAGATGGGTTAAGGGACAGACAAAATGGCCACAGGACGTATAGCAGAAATTTTGCGGACAGGTAAACCCGGTGAAGCGGTAACGGTTCAGGGTTGGGTGAGGACTAAACGGGAACTGAAGGAGTTTACCTTTGTTGAGGTTAATGATGGGTCTTGTATGGCTAACCTTCAGGTAGTCCTCAACCCCGATTTAACAGATTATGCAGCAATTTTACGACAACTGAACACCGGCGCATCCGTGGAAGTGGTTGGGGAAATTGTCTCCTCTCCTGCGAAAGGTCAACGTATTGAACTCAAGGCTGATACTGTACAGGTCTATGGTGAGGCTGACCCTCAGACCTATGTTTTGCAGAAGAAGCGACACTCTTTTGAGTTTCTACGCACGATCGCCCATTTGCGATCGCGTACTAACACCTATGGCGCAGTCTTTCGGGTTCGCAACGCCTGTGCGGCGGCGGTTCACCAATTTTTCCAAGAAAGAGGCTTTCTGTGGATACATACCCCTATTATCACCGCCAGTGACTGCGAAGGGGCGGGAGAATTATTTTCCGTCACCAGTTTAGATCTCAATAATCTACCCCTCACCGATACCAAAGCTATAGATTTCTCCCAAGACTTCTTTGGAAAACGCGCATTTCTTACCGTTAGCGGTCAACTAGAAGCTGAAATTATGGCTCTGGCTTTTGGCAATGTTTACACTTTTGGCCCCACTTTTCGGGCGGAAAATTCTAATACTTCTCGCCACTTAGCCGAGTTCTGGATGATTGAACCAGAAATGGCTTTTTGTGACCTTGATGGTAATATGGACTTGGCTGAGGCTTTCCTTAAACATATCTTTAAGTCCGTTTTAGAACAATGTCCAGAAGACCTGGAATTTTTCAACCAAAGAATTGATAATTCCGTCTTGGCTACGGCTGATAATATTATCAATAATGAATTTGAACGCATTACCTATACCGAGGCGATCGCACTATTGGAAAAAAGCGATCGCACCTTTGAATATCCCGTCAGTTGGGGCTTAGACCTACAATCCGAACATGAACGCTACCTAGCTGAAGAACTCTTTAAAAAACCCGTAATTGTTACCGACTACCCCCAGGAAATCAAAGCCTTTTATATGCGTCAAAATGAAGACGGAAAAACTGTCCGCGCCATGGATGTTCTCGCCCCAAAAGTTGGCGAAATTATCGGCGGTTCTCAACGGGAAGAACGCTTAGATATCCTCCAAAAACGTATGGAAGCCTTACAAATTAACCCCGATGAATTATGGTGGTATTTAGATTTGAGGCGCTATGGAACTGTTCCCCATGCGGGTTTTGGTTTAGGGTTTGAACGGGTAGTTCAGTTTATGACAGGGATGGCTAATATTCGTGATGTAATTCCTTTCCCCCGCGCTCCCCAAACCATTGATTTTTAAACAGTCATTTACACGGGTACGTCAGTTTTTAATGTTCCGGTCTATTATCACTATTTGACCGGTTCTGACCCTACCACTACCAAATGTCATTAAAATATGTCCCCTTGACCTATCCGAGAGTTTTAATTAGAGGCTGAATATTAGTTATTTTTAGTTAAAATTAAAGAGGGATTTTTGCAATAATTTAATCCCTTTATTTGCTACATCTGAATAACTCAACTCTCCCGCAAATATGCGGCTCATAGTCGCGGTGGCTGAAGGTTTTTTGACAGCTACTTTATAGCCAAATTGAGGAAAACGGTAAAATATTTGAGCTAATTTCTGAGCCCACATCATCTGATTACCCCATTCCTCATTTATCGTCTCTGTGTACTTATCTAAAGCATTAATATTCCCCCCTAGGGCTTGATTAATTGCTTCAGCAGCTTTTAAACCACTAAAAATAGATGGACGAATACCCTCAGCCGTAAATGGATCAACCACACAAGCCGCTTCTCCTGCTAAAACTGCATTTTGGGTATGTAGTTTTTGTTTACCATCCCACAGAGAAATCGGATGTCCGCATTCGGTAGCATTATCTAAATTCAGGTTAAAAAATGTCGCATAATCTTCTAATATTCGTTTAAAATTTTGTGCTTTGCGTTGTTTAGAAAAGGCTCCGGCTCCTAGGGAATAGCCGTCAGCTTTAGGGAAATTCCAGCCATAACCACTATTGACTAAACCAAACTCAAAATAGGTTTTCATATCCACAGGTTCAGATGTCGGTATTTCTAATTCTAACGCCCCCGCTACCAGTTTCTTTTGTTTGGTAAATCCTAACCATTTTGCCATAGGACCTTTAGCACCATCCGCCCCAATTAAATAACGACCCGTGTAGGTATCTTCCGGGGTTTTAACTAACCAGCGATCGCTCTTAAATTCTATCCCCATAACCTCCGTATTATCTTTAACTGTAGCCCCTTTACTGATAGCCTGTTTCACAATAAAATAATCAAAAACCTCTCGCCTGACCATCCAAATCGGATTGATTTTTAATTCCACCTCTATGGGTTCCGATTTATTCCATGTATAATAAACCACATGAGTTTGCAGAGAAATTGCCGGCGAAAAATCGAAATCAAACCAATCCTGAACTACCGGAGAAACTCCACCCCCACAGGGTTTATATCGTGGCAAAATCGCTTTATCAATAACTAAAATCGAATGACCTTTTTTCGCCAAATGATAGGCTGCTGTCGCTCCCGCTGGACCTGAACCTACAATAATACAATCAAAAATCATTAATTTATCCTTAAAATTAAAAGCAGGGAATTAAAGATTAGTCGGTGTTTCAATAATCTTCTCCCCTGCTCTCTAACTATCTTAACCTGGGTGGGTTTATTATGACGGGGATAGATAGGGCGGGTTTATTATGACGGGGATAGATAGGGCGGGTTTATGTGCATTTATCTGTTACTACCATATAGCCCCGTGAACCCGCCCCTACCAATTACCATATAGCCCCGTGAACCCGCCCCTACCAATTACCATATATCCCGGTGGGTTTACACCCATTAAGGTTTCCGTTGGCGAACTGCTGGAGCCGCCGCCGCCCCATAGTTGATCCGACACCCCACGTTAAAGATGCTTGAACCGCATTCTAAGGGTACTATTTGGTCATTGAGGATGGCGCTACAACTGACATACTCATCGCCATTGGTATCTCTGATCATACACCTAATCGGAGTCGCTCCAGAACTCTTTGACCAAGCCTTCATCCCTAACTCCGCTACTATATGAGACCAAAAAAATGACAGCAAACCGATCGCCGCTACTACGGACAGAACTATTCCTACTTTCAGTTGCCAACTATTGATGATATTTACGAATTTATCCTTGATGCTACTTACCGCCTCTACAGCATTATTACTGGTTTCGGTTGAATTATCTGCCATTTGTTTATTCTCCTGTCGTTTTTTAACAAGATAGCGCATTAACACTCCCTCGTTACCGTCTCCCCTTAACAGCTAATATTTTGATAGCCGATTATGTTAAGTTTTGTTACAAATTGTGGCGATCGCCCTAGTAATGAGAGATAACTATTGACTTGGGCGGGTGGCTGTGCTACCATTTTACATAATGGGAGGCATGACTTTAAAATTATTTTGGTACATATTCCAATTATAAAGCGTAATACTATAATATTACCCGGCATCCCCCCATCTTGTCAACCCCTTTAGAGCGGCGGGCCATTTTTTTTTTAAAATTTAGAGCAATGGAATGGCGGCAATTGTGGAATTAATTAAGCCTTTAACAAGCGGATAAATTCCAGTGGTAAGCCGTCAGCATCAGCAATAAAAGCGACCTCATAAACGCGGTTACTGATTAGCTGTTGGGTAGGGGGAAGGAGAACCTTTAAAGAGGGGATGCGATCGCTTAAATCATGAATCCAAGTAGGTAAATCAGGAGTAATATCAGTCAAGTCAAAGGAGAGATGATAGTAACCGACATAATGTTCATCTCCAAAGGGGTCAGGGGGTGGTGACGGTTCAGGAATTTGGATAAGTTCAAGGCGGCCCAAATCCCCTTGCATCCAACAGGCGAGGGTGTAGCCAGTAGTAAAGCGATCGCTGACATCGAACCCCAACTGCTGATAAAATGCGATGGCGCGATGAATATCAGCGGTGCGAATAGAAGCATGGTGCATGAAGTTATCCCCATCTATTTCAATCACCGTAAATAATAAGGATAAGATGCAGGAGAGTCCTTTTCTTTTTCCTTTTCCAGACTAAAGTTAATCACATCCCAACAGGGTTCAACCTGTGGCGAGGGGCTAAACTCTACAGGAAGACCATATAGACGAGTTTCCGCCACCTCCGATTGGTCACGCCAGGGGGTGTTACGTTCAAGATAAGAACTAATTAACTCCTGGTAACGCTGGGCGATAATGACTCGTGTGGCTCGATATCCCTGAGTATATAAGCGATCGAGGGCTTCGTGTATTTCAAAGCGGATACCGTCAGGATGGGTATGCTGTCGATACCATTCATCCTCCCATAAACGCCATTGTCGCCCGGATTGAAGATGTACCAATTCGCCAGTTTGAGGATCAGCTTCAAAAGCCCCATGTCGAGGACAGAGGTAAGTATCGGTCAGGGTCAAAGCGGGGATTTTTTGGCGACAGTGAGGACAGCGAATCTCCGCCCCAAAAATAGGGTACTGCAAGACAGAATTTATCATGAAAGCGTTTTCCGAGCCAGTAGTGGTCTATTATAACGATGGGTTTTGTATATGTATCAATCAGCCATCCCTTTAAGCTATGAACCTACCTGATCAAGCTCCCATTTGTCCAGCAGTCGGTCATTTTCCCCCACCTGATTTGTCTAAGGCTGCATTTGTCGCCCCAGGTGCGGTGGTGGTTGGTGATGTACAAGTGGGTTCAGGAGCGAGTATTTGGTATACTGCGGTAGTGCGGGGGGATGTTGAACGGATTATTATAGGCGATCGCACTAATATTCAAGATGGGGCTATTCTCCACGGCGACCCCGGATATATTACCCATTTAGAACATGATGTTACCGTAGGTCATCGGGCGGTAATCCATGCCGCCCATATTGAACCGGGAAGTTTAATCGGCATTGGGGCAATTATACTAGATGGAGTGCGAGTCGGTTTCGGTAGTATTATCGGCGCGGGTTCTGTAGTGACCAAAGACGTACCACCGCGATCGCTAATGGTGGGAGTTCCCGCTAAACGTATCCGGGAAATTTCCGAAGCCGAAGTCACAGAACTTATTGACCACGCCCAACGATACGAGAAACTGGCACGATTTCACGCCGGAGGTGGCACGGAGACCGGATTTGAACTAAAATAGGGACGCACTCTAAAAATTCCTTGGCTACCAGTTATCCCATGAGGGATGAAAATGTCGGAGAAATTGTTATAGCCGGGGTGGAAGGTGGAAAATCAGCTTGACACTCCCCGCTCTGAAGAGACGGGGATTCTTGGCTCACCGAGACCACTTAAACTAGATTCCTTGCGTCGTCTAGCCCAGAGGTGGGACTCTCCCCAAGCGTTACTTTCGGTTATGGTCGAAAGGGAAGTCGCCTTCCCCAACTCCAATACAAAACCGTGCTTG
>NZ_JARPLC010000150.1:0-9919 GCF_032350395.1 Limnospira sp. PMC 289.06 | reverse complement strand
TATCATTCCCCATTGACAAACTCCCCATCTTGACCTAATATAACACCATGGGAAACCGTGTCCGCTTATAGGGTACTTTCACCACCACAAACACCCCTAACCCGAAGGCGATCGCTTTTTAGTAAATATCCAAAATTACCTATTGACAAGCTCCCCATAACCTACTATAATATAATGGGGAATAGTGCCACATAGTTTTACCCCCATTGAAAGTAAAAGTTATCTGATATTGAGCGAATATTGAACTAAAAGAACATATCCTCAAGGAGGAAGTTTGGGAATATTGGGGATATTAAGCCAGGCTATAATTACCATTTATAGACATTCGAGGAGATGATAATTGAAGCGTCAGTTAGTCATTAATCTATCAGTTGTAATACCGAAACCCACAGGGATATCAGTATATGCTGCTAATATTATCCCATGGTTAAAACCCCTAGAACCTTTATTGCTAACTGCTGATGATATCGCTGGTTATGAGTGCCAAAAAGTCCCGAATAATATGACTCCTGAGCATGGGACAAAGGGACATTTAAGGCGATTGATTTGGACTCAGTTTAAACTACCATTAATATATCGAAAATCAGGTTATAAATTGTTGTTTTCACCCTTACCAGAAGCGCCTTTATATACAGGTTGTCGGTCAATAGTAATGGCTCATGATTTAATTCCGCTCAAATTTCCCAAGCGGGGGTCGCGATTAACGGCTTATTTCAAATCCTATGTTCCGGCGGTGCTAAAACAAGCACAACATATTGTTTGTAATTCGGAAGCGACGGGGAATAGTTTGGTGGAGATGTTGGGAATTAGTGCCAGGAAAATTACTCCGATTTTATTAGGGTACGATCGCCAGAGGTTTCAATTTTTAGATTTACCGACGCAAAACTACTTTTTATATATTGGTCGCCATGATCATTATAAAAATCTACCGAGGCTAATTACAGCATTTTCCCAATTACCGAAAGATTATGAACTGTGGTTAGCGGGGCCGAGTGACAGCACCTATACACCCTTATTAAAACAACAGGTAAAAGAATTAGGACTGAGGGAACAGGTGAAATTTTTAGACTATGTTGCAGCCGAGGAATTACCGTCAATAATTAATCGGGCGATCGCCTTAGTTTTCCCAAGTTTATGGGAAGGTTTCGGGTTTCCGGTCTTAGAAGCTATGGCCTGTGGAACCCCTGTAATTACCTCAAATTTAGCATCACTGCCGGAAGTAGCTGGAGAGGCAGCGATATTGATAAATCCCTATGAAGTAGAAGAGATCAGCGCCGCCATGAAAACCCTAATCAGCGATCCACAAATATCGGGGCAACTTAGACACAAAGGACTCAGTAGATGTCAAGAATTTTCCTGGCAGAAAACCGGACAGCAAACTGTGGAAGTTTTAGCAAGATATATGTAAAATCAAAATTAATGGGAGCAGATGTTCCCAGTTATGGGTAAAATCGGCTAGAATTAGCGACTTAACGAATTTTGCGAGGGCCTGTATGGAACCTTTATCCTCTCCCCTATTGACCAAAACCACTATGATCAGCCCAACTCCGGCATTAAGTATTGCCCCAGCCCAGGTAATTCGAGGAGTTGACAGACTGGCAGAGGCGGGAGAGGCGATCGCCGCCTTTGGTAGTCGTCCGGTAATTGTGGGAGGCGATCGCACCCTAAAATTAATTCAACCCCATTTACAACCGATTATAGAAACCCATCAACTCAAGGCTAATTGGGCTAACTATACCCCTGACTGTAGCGAAAGCAGTTTAGAGAAACTCCAACAAATTTGCGCGGACCATCAAGGGGACTTGGTGATCGGGGTTGGCGGCGGAAAATCTTTAGATATCGCCAAACTCCTAGCTTATAGGACGAGAGTACCGATTATAACTATTCCCACCTCTGGGGCTACCTGCGCCGCCTGGACGGCTCTCTCAAATATCTATACAAATGAGGGAGCATTCTTGTATGATGTAGGGTTAGCCAAGTGTCCTGATTTGCTCATCCTCGACTATAGCCTGATTCAAACAGCGCCCCAGCGGACTTTAATTGCTGGTATTGGAGATGCGATCGCCAAATGGTATGAAGCGTCAGTCAGTAGTGGACATTCAGAAGAAACCCTGATTGTGGCAGCAGTGCAACAGGCGAGAGTCCTGCGGGACATTTTGTTTCAAAAATCCGTAGCCGCCCTCAGTGAACCCGGAAGCCAAACCTGGCGAGAAGTGGTTGATGCCACAGTTTTACTCGCTGGGGCGATCGGTGGTTTAGGGGGGGCACAGTGTCGGACTGTAGCAGCCCATGCTGTCCATAATGGTTTAACTCACCTATGCGCTACCCACAAGACCCTTCACGGAGAAAAAGTCGCCTATGGCATTTTAGTACAGTTGCGCCTAGAAGAGATGCTACAAGGGAATCAACTGGCAGCTTCTGCTAGAGGACAACTGTTGAAGTTTTATAGCGATATCCGCTTACCCCAAACTTTGGCTGATTTGGGATTGGGAAATATTACCTTAGCCCAGTTAAGGCATGGGGCAGAAATTGCCTGTGGTGAAAAGTCTGACATTCACCGACTACCCTTTAAAGTTTGCCCAGAATCACTAATGGCTGCCATGGTTTCTACTACTGTACCTGTGGGGGCAATTAAGAGTTAAAGGTTAACTATGGGCTGTTTAATCAGTCTTCAGGTGAGGGGCAATTAATCACTAATCACAATAAATTGCACCATCAATTAACCTGTAAAAGTTCCCCCCTCTTTCCTCAACTGACTTTTGAGTTAACAACCACAAATAAACATGAATTTAGATTGGATTACGCCAGCAGATAGGGTTAAACAACTTCCCCCCTATGTATTTGCGCGATTAGATGAATTGAAAGCCCATGCCTGTGAACAAGGCCTTGATTTGATTGATTTGGGTATGGGAAACCCGGACGGACCGACTCCTGAACCTGTAGTAGAAGCGGCGATCGCCGCCTTGCGAAATTCAGCCAATCATGGCTATCCCCCCTTTGAAGGGACTGCTAGTTTCCGCGCCGCCATTACTCGTTGGTATCACCGTCGCTATGGAGTTAACCTAGACCCCAATAGTGAAGCGTTACCCCTATTAGGATCTAAAGAAGGTCTCACCCATTTAGCTTTAGCCTATGTCAACCCCCAAGATGTGGTTTTATCCCCAGATCCGGCTTATCCTGCCCATTTTCGGGGTCCGTTAATTTCTGGGGGGGATGTTTACAAAATTCGCCTGAAACCAGAAAATGATTGGATTATAGATTTAGCAGATATCCCGGATCATATTGCTGACCGCGCCAAAATTCTCTATTTTAATTATCCTAATAATCCCACAGGTGCAACCGCCCCCAGGGAGTTTTTTGAGGATTTAGTCGCTTTCGCCCACAAACATCAAATTCTATTGGTTCATGACCTCTGTTATGCGGAACTAGCTTTTGATGGTTATCAACCGACCAGCTTACTAGAAATTCCGGGAGGTAAGGAGATTGGGGTCGAGTTCCATACTATGTCAAAAACCTATAATATGGCGGGTTGGCGCGTGGGTTTTGTAGTTGGTAATTCTCGAATTATTCAAGGATTAAGAACTCTGAAAACTAACTTAGATTATGGGTTATTCGCTGCTTTACAATCGGCGGCGGAAACTGCTTTAAATTTGCCAGATTCCTACTTGGAAGAGGTGCAAAATAGGTATAGAACCCGCCGGGATTTTCTAGTCAGAGAATTGGCAGAATTGGGCTGGAATATTCCTAAACCCAAAGCGGCGATGTATTTGTGGGCTCCCTGTCCCGTGGGTATGACTTCAACGGATTTTGCCCTATCAGTCCTACAACAAACTGGGGTGGTGGTGACTCCAGGTAATGCTTTTGGGGCGGGAGGAGAAGGCTATGTTAGAATTAGTCTGATTGCTGATTGCGATCGCTTGGCGGAAGCGGTCAAACGCCTAAAAGAAGCCAATATTGGCTATCAACGCCAAATGGTGGCAACGGGAATGGTTTAAGTCAATTCTTATTAAAAAAGCGCTATTGGCAATGAGCCTCGGCGCTTTTCTAATTTTGAAAAAAAATTGGCAAAACTTGAATTTATCCTTCTTTGCCTTCGCGACTCTGGGTTTGGATATACAGAATCAGAAGAAACACGGAAGGAACTAGCACAAAAAGAATGCTGGCAACAAATCCTAGGTCATTAACTTCCATAATTATCCAACGAGTGTTAATACACAAAAGAAACCGACTTCCCCAGGATATCATTAAATTGGCTAGTTTGAGTGGAAATTTTAACCTTGGGTGCGATCGCGCACATTACCTTGTGCAGCATACTTTTCCAGAAACTCCATAATTTTCCTAGGTACATCTACTCCGGTGGCGGTCTCAATTCCTTCTAGTCCCGGTGAGGAGTTAACTTCCATTACCACAGGTCCATGATTGGAACGCAATAAATCCACCCCCGCGACTTTCAGCCCCATAATTTTAGCAGCGCGGACAGCGGTTGATCTTTCCTCTGGGGTTAATTTGACTTTTTGGGCGCTTCCTCCCCGGTGAAGATTAGACCGAAATTCCCCTTCTGCGCCTTGGCGTTTCATGGAAGCTACTACCCTTTCACCAACTACAAAACAGCGTAAATCTGCCCCTCCAGCTTCCTTAATAAATTCCTGGACTAAAATATTGGCATCAAGTCCCCGAAATGCCTCAATTACAGACTTAGCCGCCTGGTATGTTTCAGCTAAAACTACACCAATTCCCTGGGTTCCTTCTAACAGTTTAATGACTAAGGGAGCCCCACCAACTACGTTAATCAAACCATCAATATCTTTAGTAGAATGGGCAAACCCAGTCACCGGAAGACCTATGCCTTCTCGGGCTAATAATTGCAAGCAACGCAGCTTATCACGAGACCGAGAAATGGCTTGAGACTCATTGGGAGTAAATACACCCATCATCTCAAATTGGCGGACAACAGCAGTACCATAAAAGGTTTTAGATGCACCAATACGAGGAATAATGGCATCAAATCCTTCTAGGGGTTTTCCCCCATACATGACCATGGGTTTATGGGAGGTAATATTCATGTAGCAGCGCAGGTAATCGATTACATACATCTCATGACCCCGCTGTTCCCCTGATTCTTTCAGTCTCCGAGTAGAGTAAAGGGAACTATCTTGGGATAGAATCGCAATTTTCATGGTATAATATTAATAGCATCTGACGTTTTTGTGGTTGCCGATCGCTGTGTGGAATAACCTGGCCATGAATAACCAGCCAGAAACTAACATTGTTCCCATTTCACCTTCTGGTTTTTACGAATCTAAATAACATTTATTATTTTACCGGACTGGGGATACTCCAAAAATAGAATGTGCATTCCTCTTCGGGGTGGGTTAAATGCAGTACAGCGTCGGGAGTCCATTCTCCCATATCAAAGTCCCGGGAGACAATGCGGGTTCCCGGCTTGAGTTGTTCGAGTAATTGGGGTTTTAAACGTAGGTTAAGCTGAGGTAACAGATAAATAAAGATAACTGTGGCTTCCTGAAAATTGCTGTTAAACAGGTTGGCTTGGCGGAAGATGACGCGATCGCTAACGGCGGCTATTTTGGCATTTTCTGTGGCTTCCTTAATGCGATCGGGATCAATATCAATACCAACTCCCCGCGCCCCAAATTTTTCGGCGGCGGCGATCGCTACCCGTCCATCTCCACAACCTAGGTCATATACAACATCATCAGCACCAACTTTCACCCAACGGAGAACATCCTCTAACAAATCTTGAGGAGTTGGAACATAACCAATATCAGGTTGATTAGAGTACATAAAATTTAACTAACAATCAGGGTTTGAGCAAATTCTTAAAATCCCTAGAAGTTTGATGATCATGTTGATGATACCATACGAAACGCTGGGGAACCCCTAGGGTAATTTCTGCTTCATCTAGGGCTTGTTTGAGTCTGAACCGCAGGGTTCGTGCTGCCGCCCATTGTTGGCTGGGTATAGTTTTAACTAGAAACCGGATCACAATTCCCTCATGGGAAATATCATCAACCCCCAGAATATCAACAGGTTCTAAAATCTTGTCAGACCATTCCGCCTCATTTTGCATCTTTTGACAGACTTTAAGAATAATTTCCATAGCCTTTCTGATGTCAGCATCCCAGGCAATTTTTAAGCCGAGGTTCACCCGTGACCAGTCTTTAGTATTATTAATAACTGTGGCAACTTGACCATGGGGAATAGTTATTAATTGACCATCTAAATTGCGGAGATTAGTGCAATACAAATTCATGCTTTCTACGGCTCCGGCTAAATTGCCAATTTGGACGACATCACCTACAGCATAACGGTCTGTGAGCAAAATTAAAATGCCATTTAACATATTTTCTATTAAATTACGAGATAGAAAAGCTGTTAATAAAGCGAAGGCTCCCGCACCGGCTAGGAACGCCGTATTGATGCCAATAATTACCACAGTGAAATAAATACCAAGACCGGAGAAAAGCCAACTTTTACCACCTTTGAGAGCCGGAGAATAGGTGCTAACTCTCATAGTGTAACGATTCAAGTTAGGATGGGATTCTTGTTGTTCTTGAGCCCAACCATTTAAGGTATCATCAATGAAAAAATCTAACAGTTTATCAATTAAGGTAATACCAACCCAAAGACTAGGGAGCAGAATTGCTTGATAGGCAAACATAATAATTAAAGGACGAGTTTGCCGAAATACGAAACAAATTAAACTGATACCTAATAAAATCACTAATAATTCCGCTATCAGCAGAAATCTCCGCAATAATTCTACTAAGTTTTTGCCTTGCTGAAGTGATACTTGACTATTTAACCTCCTGGCGATCAGTTTAGGGATTTGATTAATTTTCTGATTAATTTTCTGATGCAGATAACCTGAACTATAGCCTTGGCCATTACTGTTGACATTCTTAACTTTATCGGCATCATCACTGATGTCTTCATTCGGTTGAACTACAGTATCAGAAAGAGTTTCTCCTGATAAGGTTTCGGGGTTAACTTTAGCTTCATTCACCAGATTTTGCAATTGGCTTTTAATTAGATTGCGTCGTTGTGTTAGTAATTTTCGTAACCCCGAAATTAGCCTCAGACATAGGAAAATAAATGCTACAATAATCAAGGTGATGGTGATTCTTCCTAAAGGATATTGAGCATCAAATTCTCGCCCCCATAAGGCTTCACTAGCATACTGCGTGATTTGGTCTCGCCAAACTGGTGCTAATTCTTCAACTGTTATACCATTAACAATGGCATCATGATTATTGACGGTGATTACTACAATTTGAGGGATGCGTAAATCATGATTTGGTTGAGTATAAATTACCGTTTCGTTATTCTGAATTCCTATATTTAATTGCGGGGTCAATGGATGTAGAGGTTTATCTGGATTAAACAACCGCCAAAACTGCCAATTTTCGGGATGATATGTTTGTGGTAATTCTTGATTTCTGCTAATAATATTACGGAGACCTCGATTAAAGGATTCCTGTACTAATTTTGCACGTCTTTCTAAGGTTAAGGCAGTGGCGCGGTCATCTTGTTCTAAACTCCGTCGCGCACCGAGGATTAATCCTCCCCGCCCACCGTGGCCGCCTAAATAAACTCTGCTACACCAACTAGCACCACAGCTATAAGCACGGTTGACATTCCACAAAAAGGTTTGATTCTGTTGATCGGTAATTGAGACGGGAGATACGAAAAATTGCCCGAAGGCTGGGCTGTGACCAGCGACAGTTAAGGAAAATGTCAAGACCAAAACGCTTACAAAATAAGTAATTTTTCGGAGTATTTTATAATTTATAGTCAACCCTAGGGATTTGTCTAAACAAGCGATCGCCTCTAGGGGTAAAATCCTCCACCGAGTTTTCATGATCCTCCTCAGTTAGCAACACCGACCATGGATAATAACTCAATTCGGGAATCTTGGCAAATTTTTAATGATCATAGCCTTCAGATACTATCTGAGATTTAGCTAAGGAGCAAGCGTCCTAGAGGGGAGTTGAGGAAAGATGGATACAGTTTACCAATTTGCCACAAATGTTGCAATCGTACACTGTGATAGCCCAGTAGAATCAGAAAACTCAAAATTTGTACCCGGGGATTAGTCAACCAGTGAATATAAAAAATATCTAATTTTCGATTTTTGATAATTTCCCAAATTAAATGAATAATAGCAATCACAAAACATAAGAAAATTAGGGGACCGAATAAGTGGTAGGCGATCGCCTGATTTAAGTCACCTCTGGCTGTAGCCATTAAGGATCTAGTTAACCCCCAGGCTGGACAAGGAACCCCCACATATCGCATCAGGGGACATCTTAAAAACTCCATATGAACACCTAGGTTAAACCCTATACTACCGATAATAGGTATTAAGGCGATCGCTAAACCCAACATCCGTTTTTGTCGTTGTTGTCGAGAAAGCAAATCAGGCGATTTTAGTGTTTTACCTACCATTACAATTCCCCATCAATTAACGACTTTTTAGCAAATCCACCCCAAAACAGGTTAGGTAAATTACCACCGTTGCTAATTGCTGAAATAACACCAGTTCAAAAGTTTTCACAAAAAAATTAATCTCTGACTGGGAATACACGGCTATTGAACTTCCAGCTAATAAGGCAATCAAAAACCAAAATATCGTTTTTCTGTGCTTGAGTTTTAGCATGATTTGGATTCCCACATTAACTTAACCAAAAGCGAGATAGGAGTAGAAAACTAAGGTTCCTACCACAGGAACTATCCACAAAAGTATTAACCAGGGAGTTTTTTCTAGTTTTTTGCAAATTCTAATCCAGGCTTTGATTAACCAAATTACGGCAATGATATTGATGCAGGGAATGAACATCAAAATCGTCCATAAAATCGGGTTATCTTCATCCCCAGCCACAAAATTTATATAGGTTCCTAAAATAGGAATCCAAGCAAACCAAGCATTGTCCACTCGACATCTTTGATAAATTTTCCAGGACAAAAAACTAAACACTAAATAGCCAATTAAATAGCCGATCAATATTCCTGGGTTTGGTTCTACTGTATCGTAGGTAATATCTAGTTGTGGAACTGTATTTTGTTGAGCGAGTAGAACCGGGACTAGATTAGTGACTGCTGGAGTCGGCGGTAATATACTAATGTCAATCATGAATAAGTCACCGATAAATTACTATAGTTGACTAATTGTAAGATATGTTATCTGAAAAGACTATCTATTTTTGATTGGGTTCACAAAAATCAACATTATCAGAACATCATGATGATATTTAGTATTTGAGACTCGAGGCAATATAGTTATATGTTGATAAATGATATTCTCAAGGCGATCGCTATAGGACTCCCTCCTCCGGTTATAATCTACCTAGGCTATTATTGCCAACGGAGGCATCTATATCTTTGATAGATAATAGCCCCACTATTTAACTATAGTAATATTTGGGAAAAAATTGATGATGAACACACCTAATTTTTTGTCAATTCCATACTGGAAACAGTCAGAATTTTGGCTGATGGCGATCGCCGTTGCCCTTTACTCTATGCTCAATCGGTTCACGACTCCCACTAGACACTTCGTTTATGACCTTGGGTTCCCTGCCTTGTTTGGAAGGTTGAATTCCAAACGTTGGGACATATAAACAGTTATAGGGATGGTCAGAGATTAACCTCTTATATCCAGCGACTAGGGGCTGAAGTCCCCACCAGGTAGTTATTTCGGGCATCTCAGCCCTATTTCATACCTGAACGTCTCGCACGCATATCCCAATCATTACAGTTGGGCATTGGCTTCTGGCTACATCTCACATCCTCTAGGAGTTAGGGGTCGAGAGTGAAGTCACCTTCGCGAACTCCCATTCAAAACCGTGCTTGATAGTTTCCCATCACACGGCTCCTGATGTGGATACCCTTTTGTCATCGG
>NZ_JARPLC010000149.1:0-10013 GCF_032350395.1 Limnospira sp. PMC 289.06 | reverse complement strand
TGGTGGTATGGGTATTTGACAGATTGATTAAGTTGTGCTTATTGACTGAGTAATCAACCTATTGACAGAATTATTTTCCTGTGCTAGGACTAGATTGTGAGTAATATCTGAGTAACTCAATAGGATATAGGGGTTGAGTAATAACCCGCTATCGCTGTCAGGATAAGGGTTTAAAGGCAATGCAGGCGAAAGGAGAGTTTCCTAACCCATAAGCTGTAACCCCTATTCTACCGTTACTTAGGTGTTACTCAAAACCATAGCAGGATCTATCAATCTGTAGCCATAAAATAACCCCTAGGGGTTTAATCTAGGGGTGTTAATTTATGAAAGGTTGACGATTAGATTAATCTATCTGATAGATAACTCTGAGAAATGCCTTAGCTTCTGGAGTGTCAACATCAAACCCTAACGCTGTTAACCGTTCTATGGCTACGTTCAATGGTATAGGTAACTTAGAAACCCCTTTGAGAACTTCTAAGGTAGCGTCAATGCCTTCTGTCTTGTATTTACCCTCATTGACGATTGTGCTATGTCCCATAAGTCTAGCTCGCAACTCGATAGGTAGTCCATACTTTTCACCTAACAGGTTGTACAGCCTACGAAAAGCATATTTTTGGGTCACCGGGCATTTCATGAATTGAAGTCGTTGACTAAATATTGTCTCAAAGCCTGTAACTATGCTTTTGGGTTTACTACCTTTTCTAGGACTATATTCTGGCAATAACGGTCGTTTCAATTCTAGGAAATCAAACATTTCAGGGCTGGGAATGGGAGCAACAATCCTTCCCCCTGTTTTAATACTCACTTTCCGACCTTCTGCGTCAGTAAAGTAAACATAGTCACCTAGCACCAAGTAATTGTCTTGATTATCGGGGTCTGATAGTGCTTTGATAGTGATACCATCATCCGTTACAAATGGCTTAGTTAGATTAACGGCGGCGGCTATCTCAGTAGGTCTTAACCCGTACATTACCGCCATACCAGTCACCCATAACCAATTATGCCTTGTTAATTGATGTTGGTGACCTTTAACAGTATAGGCTTCTTGTTTGGCGCTATACCACCAATCCTTAAAGGCATCGATGCCTATCCGTTGTTTCTTTTTGAATTGTGTTTGTTTGGCGTTAATAGGTTCAAGCTGTTTGAGTAAATGGTCTTTGTTAGGTGATTTCTCAGCTATGGCTTTTAAGATGTAGTAACGTTCCTTGAAGGTTTTGGAGCCTACTAATTGTTCTCCATTCTGCAAGGGAATATATAGCATAGCCTTGAAACTCTCCCAGCTAGGATATTCATCCCAGTTAGGGAACAGCCTGAAATGCGCCCCTTTAGTAGACTCGTAAGACGCTAAGTCGCTAGCGATATCGCGAGAACGCGGTCGTCCTGTATTGCGGTTTTACCCGGCAAAATACTCATCCTCCAGTTGTTGGAATATTTCCCGGTAGGCTATCAGATTATCCTCAATCTGGTTCTTTCCTAAGATAGTCGCATCGTACCAATCCCAAAATTCACTAGCGCTAGTGATAGTCCCTAGGGCTTCTGATACCAACTTAGCTTTCCTGACTCCATCAATAACCCCTTCTGGAGTACATTCAAGGTTAGCCGTTTTGGGTAGCCGTTTCCCGGTAGGTGGTTGCTTAAACTGCAATAGTAGGTTGTACCTAGCCCCGGACTTTTGTAGTTTGAGTGTCACTCCTTTGGGACATTCCCCTTTAAAGTCTTGATAGGCTTTCAGGAATCTACTATAGCCATCGTCATAATTACCCTTTCCCCCTACAGTAGGGGTATTGATATCGTTACTCATTTTTTACTCACTTGTTATCCTGCTATGGTTTTGAGTAACACCTAAGTAACGGTAGAATAGGGGTTGTAGGCTATATAGACGCTGTTAATTCTGAGGAGTGTTGTCAAATGAGCAAATTATGGGGCTATAGTTTCTGGTCAAAAGTAGCAATGATTCTTCCCCTTACCAGTGCGATCGCTTCTATTATCCATACCAATACAGCGATCGCCCAACTCTCCGAAGACATCATTAGCACCGATGACCTAGTAGAAGTTCAGGGACAAGTTACCTCCGTTTCCCAACTCTCAGACGTTCAACCCACAGACTGGGCATTTCAAGCCCTACAATCCCTTGTTGAACGCTATGGCTGTATAGCAGGATATCCCGACGGAACCTACAGAGGCAACCGCGCGATGACCCGCTACGAATTCGCCGCCGGACTCAACGCCTGTTTAGAGCGAATTAACGAACTGATCGCCGCCTCCGTAGTTGATAGAGTTACCCGTGAAGATCTCGCCGTCCTCCAACGTCTCCAAGAGGAATTTGCCGCCGAACTCGCCACCTTAGGAGGTCGTATCTTCGCCCTAGAAGCCAGAACCGCAGAATTAGAAGCTAACCAATTTTCCACTACCACCATATTCGGTGGTGAAGCCATCTTCGGCTTTGCTGGTGCCGTAGGCGGAGACCCTCCCGGCACCGGAGACAACCATCAAGCTACCCTCCACTATCTCCTGCGTCTCGGAACCGTATCTTCCTTTAGTGGTCTCGATCGCCTCCGCATAGGCTTCGTTTCCGGTAACTTTGAAAATAGAGGATTAGCCGGAACCGTAGAAGATCCAGGGTTGGGAGATATGGCCCTGCTGTCATACCAAACTGATAGCAATAATCAACTATTCCTCGATTACCTAGAATACAGATTTCCCGCCTTTAATAACCGGGTAGTCTTCACCGTCCGCCCCGTAGGATTTAGTCTCAGCAACGTCCTCACTGCTAACTCACCCTTTTTCGATAGCGGTCGCGGTGCCATTTCCCGCTTTGGCGAGGGTAGCCCCCTATTTAAAATGGGCGCTTTAGACGGAGGCGCTGGGTTTGATTGGTTAGTTTCCGATAAAGTGCGACTACAGGTAGCCTATGGCGCTCGCAGCAGCTCCGATGCCACACTCGGCATTAGTCATTCCGATCATAGTGCTTTAGGAGTACAATTGTTACTCAAACCCAGTGCTAACACCTTGGCAGGTTTAACCTATATTAACGCCTACTCTGCCAATGGTCGCCTAGACACCCTCACCGGAAGTTTGAGCGCCGACACCTCCGGGTTACTCAATGAACCCATGAACTTTAATGCAGTAGGGGGGTCCTTCCAGTGGCGCATCAAATCGAATATTACCCTCGCCGCCTTTGGAGGCGTGACCTTTGGGGAATCAACTACCAGCAACGCCTATGCCAACACTACCACCTACAGCCTTTCTCTCGGTTGGTCTGAACCCTTCGGCCGTAATGGCGACCTATTTGCCTTTATCTTTGGTCAACCGCCTAAACTGGTAGCCGGCCGTAATTTGCCCTTGGGAGAAGATCGCGATACCTCCTTACACTTCGAGACTTTCTACCGTTTCCGTGTCAGTGATTATATCTGGGTGACACCGGGTGTATTTATGGTCACCAATCCAGAACATAATGCCAATAATGACACAGTTGTAATCGGTGTTTTGCGTACCACATTCTTATTTTAATCATTTTTCATGGCTGAACTCAGGCTGCGACTAATTCTTGAAAACCAACCCGAAAGGCTAATTCCGGTCGATCGCAATGAATTTATTATTGGGCGATCGCCTGAGTGTAACCTGCAACTGCCTTTTATTGAAGTATCGCGCCGTCATACCCGCATTTATAAAGGGACTGATGGTGGTTGGTGGGTGGAAGATTTAGGTAGTAAAAACGGCACTTGTCTAAATGATATATCCTTAACCCAGCCTCACCCCCTCAAACTTAACGACCAGTTGCGAATTGATCAGATCCGCTTAGATATCCTAGCACCAGATACCAAGAAAAATGGCGGGCGCAAAATTGGGACTCTGGTGGAAGGAACTAATTTAATTGGTCGGGTTCAGGATCTTAAACAACAATGGATTCAAAGTAACACCCAATTTGATGAGGATATTAATAATTATCGTCGCTCTGTAGCCCGCCTACAAGACCTAGTAGAAATTGCTAAATGTTTGAATAGTGCTGAGTCTATTGATGCCATTTTCTCACAAACTCAGTCCGTGATTTTTCATGATATCCCCATTATTGAACGCTTGGCTTTACTCGTTGATCTCAATGGTGACGGACAACTAGAACTCGTCAAAGTAGCCTCGAAAAAATCCGGTAACAACCCAGATATATCTATTGATGGAAGCTGGATTAGTCGCAGTATTTGTCAGCGAGTTTTTCGTGATAAAATTGCTATTAAAACCGCTGATGCTCAACAGGATACACGCTTTGAAAGTGAACCCAGTATTCTAGTTAAAGATATCCGATCTTGTCTGGCAGTTCCCCTATGGGATGAGGATCATGTCGTAGGTGTTTTATATGGAGATGCTCATTTTTCCTTTGACTACTGGACTCGTGGCGGAGATGAAGATTTGAGCTTTTTCTCAGCCTTAGGAAATTTAGTCGCGGCTAGTGTTCAACGTTGGTTACTTACTCAAAAATTACAGCGGGAAGGCACTATCCGTGAACGTCTGGAACGCTACCATACCCCGGCGGTCGTACAGCACTTAATCAATGTGGGCGCTTTAGACAATGGCCGTTTGCCTTCCACAGATGCTGAAATTAGTATTTTATTTGCTGATATTGTCGGTTTTACTGCCCTTTCTGAACGCTTACCTGCTCAGGAATTAGCGACATTACTTAATGCTTTTTTTGAGGAAATGTTGCAGGAAGTTTTTGCCCTGGGAGGAACTTTAGATAAGTTTATTGGTGATTGTATCATGGCGTTTTTTGGCGCGCCTGAAGCGCAATCAGACCACGCAGAACGCGCTGTTCATGCCTCTTTAGGAATGTTAGAACGCCTAGAAAAACTCAACGCTGAAGGTAAGTTATCAGAACCACTACAACTGCGTATTGCTATTAATAGCGGTAGGGCGGTAGTTGGGGATGTCGGTAGCTCCCAACGAGTAGATTATACCGTCTTGGGGGGAACAATTAATTTGGCGGCGAGAATGGAGCCGATTTGTCCCCCAGGAAAGTGTGTCATTAGTCAGGCGACTTATCAAATGTTGCGATCGCCTGAGCAATTTGCTCTAATGGGAGATTACACCTTTAAAGGCATTGATCATCCCGTCACCATTTATCAAAATGTGGAAGTTGGAAAACCTTGATCACCCTAGTCTAATTGCATTAATTCCGGTGATTATTAATATGTCTAACTCTCGCCCCCGCCCATTGCAATTTTTCCCGCAGGGTTTGATAAAACGAATAGTCCTCCCGCAGAATGATAAATTTAGCCTGACAGTCTGCTTTCCTCACATCAACCCGCTGTCCCGGCCAAATCGATGTAGCCAATACCCCATCAGTCCATAATTTAGTATCATGTTCGAGGTCAGCTAGGGGCCAAATACTGACCACTGACCCCGAAGGAATTACCACAGGACGACTGGAAAAGCTGAGGGGACAAATGGGACTAACAGTGATCGCATCCATCCCCGGATGCACAATCGGACCGCCTGCAGACGCATTATAACAGGTAGACCCCGTGGGGGTTCCCACAATTAAGCCATCCCCTTGATATTGATCAATTACTTCCCCGTCAACCTCCATCTCTAAGATAGAAGTAGGCATTCGATACGCAGAAGCCGGTTTGATGCACATTTCGTTTAGGGCCAAAAAGCGATCGCTTAACGGTTCTAGGTGATCGCGGGAACCTTCAAAAACCGCCGCCTGTAACATCATCCGCTGTCCAATAGCGTAGCGATCCTCAAATAAACGAGCTATAACCGTTTCCGTATCCTCTATATCCTCAAAGGACTCAGTTAAAAATCCTAAATGCCCCCCCACATTTGCCGCTAAAATGGGGATACCTGCTTCCGCTAAATGTCTCGCCGCTGCTAAAGCCGTTCCATCTCCCCCTAATACCACCGCCAAATCGATAGGACTACTACTAGAAGCTAGAAACACCGGGTAGGGGTTATCTTTCGCCCCACTCGGTCCCATCAAAACCTGACATCCCCGCCGTTCAAATTCTCGGGCGTATTGTTGCGCCCAACGCTGACTCAGCCTATCCCTAGATTTATGAGCAATGATGACTTGTTTAATCTGCACAGTCCCAGTTAACCTTGGTTTAATCTATGATTATCCACCAAAATTGCCCAACACCGCAATTGTCTGATTCTCTGTTTTTTAACTCGCCATGACTAATTCTATTCTTCAATCTGTCTTTAATCTCTTTTTAAAGCCAGAATGTCCCCTCTGTGCAAGACCTACAGATCAGGAGTTCTGCCACTATTGTCAACAACAATTGTTAGAATGTCAATTTACCCACCCAGGACTATTCCCTGGTCAGGTGCCGATTTTTGTTTGGGGTCGCTATGGGGGAGTCCTCAAACGAGCGATCGCTGCTTTAAAATATGATGGCAACCCACAAATCGCCAAAATGTTAGGCTATTGTCTAGCCGAGGGGTGGCTCAATACTGTCAACCGGGTTCCCCAGAATTTAGTTGTAGTTCCTATTCCCCTACATCCCGATAAACTCAAAAAACGGGGTTTTAATCAGGCAGAATTATTGGGGCGCGGCTTCTGTGAAATTACAGGTTTACCTATAAAACCCCATGGTTTACAAAGGGTCAAAAATACCGAAGCCCTGCACGGCTTATCCCGACAACAACGAGAACAAAATTTGCTGGGGGCTTTACGAGTCGGAAAAGACACCCTTCCCCCTCGCAGTTCTGTGTTGATTATTGATGATATTTATACCACTGGGGCTACGGTTAATGCTGCTATTCAAGCCTTGAAGTTGAGAAAAATTAAAGTAGCTGGAGTCGTCGCATTAGCTACCACAGCTTCCCCTAAATCTTCCCCTGGTTCACTATCATCTATGGCCTAGGTACTGACAACCCTACCAATAACTTATTCCTTTTGGTTGAGATCTCCCTAGATTTCGCTAAAATATAATTAGCCGTCATAGCCATCACCGACAATCATTATGGGCTTATTTGAAGATTTCAGCCGCTTTCTGGAAACCCGCCTAGAGGAATTTTTGCGAGATCATCCTGATCTGGAATTGCAAGCCCTTGAGGAACAGTTGCGTCAACAGGAAGAGGACACCCTCCGATTAATTGCTGACCTACAGCGTGAGGAAAAGAAATGCACTGAAGAAATTTTGGCGATCGCACAAGATATCCAAAAATGGCATAAATGGGTCGCTAAAGCACAAGCCGCCAACCGCCCTGACCTCGCTGAAGCCGCACAAGAAAGAGAAGCCTCCCTATTGCGACAGGGAAATCAGCGCTGGGGACAAATGCAGGGCGTTAAAAACCGCATCGAAAAGTCTAAGGAACTCTATCGCCAGATTCAACAGCGACGCAAAGAGGTTAAAATTAAACAGCAGGAATCCGCCGCCAACCGCACTAAAACTACCCAAACTAAATCTTGGGAAACCCAGGGATGGAACCAAGGAAATGATTACACTCGCTTTCAAGCCACCCCTGACCCACTCGAACAGCAGTTTCGTCAGTGGGAAATGGATGACGAACTCGAACAACTCAAGCGCAATATGCGTCAATAACTTTGTGTTAACTTTTGTAAAAAAAAATTAAGTTTTGTTGCGAAAAATTTTTTTTCGGGGGGTGGGGTTGCTTTTGCGGGGGGCTCGTGCTACCATTTAGATAATGGGAGTGGTGACTTTTTTGAAATTTTTAAACATATTTTCATTATGAAACTGTATCTTAATATCTTATCATTAGTTCCCGGCTGTTGTCAACCCTCTGCCCAGGGGGCCGAACAAATTTTTTTTTGAATAAAAAATCAACAGTGCTAAAACTACCCAAACTAAATCTTGGGAAACCCAGGGATGGAACCAAGGAAATGATTACACTCGCTTTCAAGCCACCCCTGACCCACTCGAACAGCAGTTTCGTCAGTGGGAAATGGATGACGAACTCGAACAACTCAAGCGCAATATGCGTCAATAACTTTGTGTTAACTTTTGTAAAAAAAAATTAAGTTTTGTTGCGAAATTTTTTTTTTCGGGGGGTGGGGTTGCTTTTGCGGGGGGCTCGTGCTACCATTTAAATAATGGGAGTGGTGACTTTTTTGAAATTATTAAACATATTTACATTATAAGACTGTATCTTAATATCTTATCATTAGTTCCCGGCTGTTGTCAACCCTCTGCTCAGGGGGGCCGAACAAAATTTTTTTTTTGAATAAAAAATCAACTTTAGAGAATGGGGCAGTTGAGCCAACCACCCCATCAGTAACTGGCGGCGATAGATAGATAGTTAAACCTAAGCCAAATCAGGGAAAACTTCCCTAACGGCGGGATGAACAAGTTGGTGATTTTCGACATTTAAACCCTTAGCTAAAGCGGCATCTTCAGCTAAAGCGCGAATGCCACGATCGCCTAATTTGAGAACATAAGGCAAGGTGCTATTATTTAAGGCTTGGGTAGCCGTACTGGGTACAGCCCCCGGCATATTGGGAACCCCATAATGAACCACCCCATACTCAATATAAGTTGGTTGAGTGTGAGAAGTAGGCCGCAGAGTTTCAATACAACCGCCTTGGTCAACCGCCACGTCAACTAATACAGAACCGGGGCGCATTTTAGCGACCAATTCACGGGAAACTAAAATCGGAGTCCGAAAACCTGGAACCAAGACCGCACCAATGAGTAAATCAGCCTGGGGAACAGTAGCCTCAATGTGGGCTGAATTACTGTAAAGCAATTCTACCCGGGAACCAAACAAAGTTTCTAAATAGGAGAGGCGATCGACATTAATATCAATAATTGTCACCATAGCACCCATACCAACCGCAATGCGGGCGGCTTCCGTGCCGACGATACCACCACCTAAAATCACCACATGACCGGATTTCACACCGGGGAAACCACCCAGGAGAACCCCTCGCCCCCCTTGTTGGCGTTCCAGATATCGGGCTCCAAACTGTACGGAAAGGCGACCCGCAATGATACTCATGGGAGTGAGTAGTGGTAAGCGTCGGTCTGATAATTCTACTGATTCGTAGGCGATCGCATTCACGCCACTATTAATCAGGTGTTCGGTCAATTCCCTAGCCGCCGCCAGATGTAAATAAGTGAATAGAAGTTGTCCCTTCTGAATAAAGGGATATTCTGAGGGTAGGGGTTCTTTGACCTTGACCACCAATTCACGATTCCAGGCTTCTGTGGGTGAGGAAACCACCTTAGCGCCTGCTTCGAGATAGTCCTGGTCAGAAAATCCCGCCCCGACCCCCGCTTGTGTTTCCACAAAAACCTGATGGCCTTTTTCACAACAGACTCGGACACTACTGGGGCTTAATCCCACCCGAAATTCCTGATCTTTAACTTCTTTGGGGACACCAATTTCCATATAACCTCAACCTTAATTTTCTGAGAATGTCCGAACTGCACACCCTACAAATTCCTTGCAGGTGTGGCAACCAGGTAAAATATAGCCTAGCATTGGCTTTCTGGCATCCAGCAGATCCGATAGGTTGGGTTATCTTGAAAACACCGGACTAAGACCAAAAGTGCCAAAAAATCGCCTGGACAAACCGAGTTCCGACATTAGAACTTGTTGTGTACTACCTCTGCATCAATACCATTATCAGAAGAATGGGTCTAAAACCCCGTCACTTCGACAAGCTCACTGCATCGCACTTCGATGACACTCAGTGCATAGCCTTCTAGGACGGCTTGGTTCTCAAATAGAGAAGTCATAAGGATCAAGACCCGTTGAAATAGCTACGATGAGAGCGCACCTAGACAGTTCCGAGGGGCAATATTTAACTACATCCCTGAAGACAAACAGCTTTGGGCTTGAGTACAATTAAACATAGTCGCCACAGGGGATTGGGAGACTCTAAACGGACGCAGAGCCAGGGTAAGAATACTTAGGTAGCACATTGCTGTGAAGCGTCAAGGAATCCTCGCTCCTTCAGGACGAGGAGGTATGTCACTATAATGCGATCGCCTACAAGCCGGGGCGGGTTTACCAAATTGCTGCGGTGGTGGCGCACCTCCCAGAAACAC
>NZ_JARPLC010000148.1:76-10012 GCF_032350395.1 Limnospira sp. PMC 289.06 | reverse complement strand
GAAATCGGACAGGGAAATCCTGATGCGATCGCTGGGTTGCTTGAAATTATCCGCACCACTGAGGATCAAGATACCCGTGGTCTGGTGGCATATAGTTTAGGGGAAATCGGACAAGGAAATCCTGATGCGATCGCTGGGTTGCTCGAAATTATCCGCACTACTGAGGATGAAGATACCCGTAGGCTGGCAGCATGGAGTGTAGGGAAAATCCTCACCACACCGGAAGAATATGCAGGAGTCGTCTCCGCCTTAAAAGACTGCCTCAGCGATGAAGTTTACGAAAACAACTTTGACCTATTCAAGGCATCCTACAAACTCATCTGCAACTGTGCCGAAAACCTCCCCTATCCCGAATTTTATCAACCCTGGCACAATCTCCCCACCACCCCTCATCCCTAAGTGGAAGACAACACCTCCTTTATTCAACAGTGTAACCTCGCCCTTCTCCCCCAAATCCTCAACCAAGCCATCCAAACCCACCCCCTCAACTGCCAACCCATTTGCATCGATCGCAGCCGCTTCAGCGACCCCAGCAACCCCGCCTTGCCAATCTACACCACCTTGAAAAAAGCCGGTTGTCCCGCCAGTCCCGACGGTAAACCCGGTACCATTGCCGAATTACAAGCCTACTGCGAGGATGACCTCAGCGACCATCCAATTGCCCTCATCCTCTACGAAGAACCCACCGACCCACCCCCCCAAGGCTTTGATATCGCGGTACTCAATAAACTCGCCCGCTTTAGCCATCCCCCCATGGCGGTGGTTGTCCCCCAACCCCTCCCGGAGTGCCGATTACCGCAATTCCTAGAAAGCGACCCCGATTTGATTGCCCATCTCCTCCAGTGGTTGCAAAACTTGGCACGATGAACCGGTGAAATTAGCAGTAAATTCAATCCCTGATCATCGGACATGGCTCTGCTATAACCCGGTTGCGGGAAACTGGGCTATAATTGCTGTTGTTGGTGACACCAAAAGGCGATGGCAGCCACCCCTAAGCTACTACCATATTGATGACGCTTAGGTGTTCGGTTGTAGGGTATTTTTGCCCAGGGAAATCACTAATTGAATTAGGCGAGATATATAGGTGGGTTTAGCGATCGCCCAACAGGAACTCACCCAGCAACGTTACCCTGAACTACGAGAAGCCCAACTCGACCAATTCCTCACCCCCCAAGAATACCAACTCACCCAACAAGGCAACCTCACCGATACAGAATGGGGTGATATCTTCATCCGCCTCAACATGGCAGCCTGTAAAAGGAGAAACGTCACCCAGCAGGAGGAGTTTTTTCGGGATGTTTCCCATAGTATTGATTCTGGTTTTGCGGAAGTCTGTGAACGGTTGGGGGTAATGGAAACCACCATCAGCGACTTGTTACAAACCCTAGAGGAACGCCTAGAGGGGTTGCGCCAAGAAGTGACGGAATTTCGTCAAGAGGTGGGGCAGGGGTTGGAGTGGCTGCACAATCAACCGAGGGGGCGATCGTTCTCTAAACAGGAGTATCGCGCGCGTCAAAATATCTTAACTCAGATGCGATCGACAAAGTTGTTTTTAAAACCATAAGCTCCTACCATTAAACCTAGCCATCAAACTACTCACCAAAACCATGCTAAAAGAAGTTGATATAGATGTTTGGGTTGCAGAATAGACCTTCCGATATTTGGGACTCAGTGTCGGAACAGGATGACGGTTATTCGATTGGCTAATCGAGAACTCGCGGTAATTTCTCCAATTCAATCTAGCGACAGACTTGTCAGCCAGCTAGGTCAACTGGGAGTTGTCAAGTATATTATTGCCCCTAACCTTTATCATTATTTATTTGCAGCTAATTTCAAATCTATTTATCCCCAGGCAACCTTTGGGGCTGCCCCTGGTTTAACCATTAAAAAACCCGATTGACCGATTGACCAGACCATCAGGGGCGATCGAGGTGAGTTATTACCTGGATTATACTTTGTCTTATTCGATGGTTTAAGAGTTTGGGGCTTAACGGGAATTGATTCACTTAATGAATGTGTGTTTTTCATTCTGCAAGTCGCACTCTGATTTTGACAGATACAGAATTGCACTTTGATGAAACATTTCCAATTATGACACAATTTTAAGCTAGACTGCTGGGAGTATATAAACAATTAAGTCTATCACTCATGGAAAGGATAGCCACCAATTAAAAAGAGCGATTTAGACAATCGTTTTAACAAGTAATGTTATGGGATTTCGAGCGATTTATTATGGCTCATGGAAGTATAATTTAGCGAGATAGCACAGAAAAATTAAAGAAAGGGTATGAATCTTTTTGGCGTTGAAGCTAGTGTTTACCTTATCCTATATTCCACCAATATAAAACCTGATTTTTACTCCCTAAATAAATGCACCGATAGCCTCGTGCAACAACACTTCGCCAACCTAGAAATCCAGAAAGACTAAAACTGACTCTAAGAAACCGGGTTTCTGTCAGGCTTTCTATATCCTAACAAAGATAGTAATAGAAACCCGGTTTCTGGCAACTTGGCTATAATAGTCGTAACCCCCTAGTATCAACCCATATCCCCATCCTTAATATGACATTCATCACCGATACTCCGGTAACTTGGCAATACCTAGACATTGATGCTCAAAATCAGGCAACTATTGCCAATAGTCGCGTTTCAGTTGCCCAACTGATTCAAGAAAAACACGCCCACGGCTGGAGTCCAGAAGAACTGCACTTTCAACACCCAGAAATTTCCCTCGCTGCCATTTATTCTGCCCTCAGTTATTACTACACCTATCAACACCAAATTGATGCTCAAATTGCTCAAGAACAAGAAAACATCCAGAACCTGCAAGCTGATTTAATTACAATGAGAGTCGGTCATAATACTGCCGATTTTCAACAAAGGCTTCAGCAAAAATGGCAGCAGCAGCAAGGATGAAAATGGCAATCTATTACTATTTCGAGGCTCCACTCCATCGAGCGATTAAGATTGGTTTAAAACTGACATTGGTTGAGGTTATGACCGCTCAAGAAGACAATAATAATAGTGCTATTTATGAAATAATTTTGAGTCTGTGCAACTAAAGCGTCCTCTTGTAACCACGGATCATGATTTTCTAGTGTTAGATAAAAATTGCGTCAATCAAGGTAAAGCGTTTACCGGAATTTTCTTTTTAAGTCCTCAAGTGTCGATGGGTTATGCGATCGAATAGTTAGAGGTTTACGCCAAAATGGGAGAATTAGAAGATTTCGCCAATCAAGTAATTTTTATTGGATGTTGAACTGCCGCCGCTTTATCCATGAGAGGAAAAGCCATGAACTAATGAACTTTGTTGTTGGCATCAAAAATACAGACTATGCAGCTTCCCTAGAAGTTCGCAAGATTTATCCAGTCTTACCCGACTCAAAAGCGAATAGTCATCAAATGCTGCGGATAATTGATGAATCAGGGGAAGATTACCTCTATCCTAACGCATATTTTATGCCTATTGAACTCTCTGCCTCTCTCCAACAAGTTCTGGAAATGTCTTAGGTTGAGTGGAATCAAAGAAACCGGGTTGCTGTCAGGGTTTCTGTATCCTAACCGAGATATCCATAGAAACCCGGTTTCTCAGCATTTAGCTATAATAGGATGAGTTAGGGTAAATTCGGTAGAATTAGATATCAAGCACAAATCAGAACGCCTCATGAATATAGAACTAGACCCAGAAACAGAAGCCCGTTTAGTGGAAATTTTAGCCAGGGAAAAAACGACCAGGGATGAATTGATTAAACGCTTGGTTCAAGAATGCTGGTTGAGTTTACAACCACGGCAAACTATTGTCGAAAGGTTGGGCGGACATCCTGAACATCTGTTAGAAAATGCGCCGCCTGATTGATCAGAACGGGCCAATCGAAAAAAGGCGATCGCTGTGCCTATCTAAATGGCGCGTTAGCTGCTTAATCAGGGTAAGAGTATATTTTTGCCCTGAGTAATTATACTCATCTCCTCATTGAGATGCACCCGCTAAAAAAGCCATAGAAGGCTCTATGAAAGGTAAAGATTTTCAGGATTTTATTGAACAGGACTTGGTTCCGAGACTGAATCCAGGGGATGTCGTAGTTATGGATAACCTTAATATCCATAAAATGGAGGGCATTGAAGAAATGATCACTGCTACGGGAGCCAGAGTAGAATATTTACCACCCTACTCACCAGATTTCAATCCTATTGAAATGTTGCGGTCAACGGTTAAGTCAGTGGTCAGAATGTTTCCAACACGAGCAATGGAAGCACTAGAACAGTTAATTAAACTGGCTCTAATGCTGATGAGAAAAAATACGTTTAAGAAATGGTTTACTAAATGCGGTTACTGTACTAATTAAATATCGAACAAGCTGTATCCAGCAAGGAGTTCAGCAAGGTATCCAACAAGGAGTTCAACAAGGCATCCAGCAAGGTATCCAACAAGGACAGCGATCGCTCCTTGAAAGTATGTTACAAGTTAAATTTGGTGCGGTGGATGCAGAATTAGCTGAGATTATCGAGGGGTTAATTCAAGTGCCCCCCTTGGAGCAAGCACAGTTGATTTGGCAGTTATCGCGGGAGGAGCTTTTGGCTCGGTTTTCCGGTGACTTGTGAACCTGGTGGGGGTGTTCAAAGAGTCGCGGGGTGGGGTACAATTAAGGTGCGGTGGCGCGAGGCTTCACTGAACTGACAGCACCGAACCCAGACTCATGGAGGCAAAATGATGTCGAGTTGGCGTGAGAGATGGCAAAACATAAGGCAGAGGCTCAACACCCCTTTATTCACCTCCCAGCCTCCCAGAACCTCTAACCCGACCGTTGAGGCGATATCCCCTGAGTATTTAGCGATTTGGTTAGAAATTCTGAAAGCCAAAAAAAGGGGATTAAGTAGGAAAAAAGTTCATCGCATTTTCCAAAAATACCAAGACCAACTGGACCTCGATTTTGCTGAAACCATCACCCAATGGTTTCACTCCCAAATAGACCGTAATAAGATTAGAAAAAATCAATACTTAGCCAGGATTTTTTATGATTTTGCTCTTGATATTCGGCAATTCCAATTAGGCAGTCGAGCTAATAATCTAGAAATTGCCGTTGCAGCCTACCGAGCCGCCTTGTCAGTCTACACCCGCGATGCCTTTCCCGAAGACTGGGCTCTGACCCAAATGAATCTGGGGTTTACCTACAAAAACCGCATCCGGGGAGAGCGGAAACAGAACCTAGAAGAGGCAATTTCCTGCTACCGAGCCGCCCTGGAAGTCTACACCTGCAACGCCTTTCCCGAATACTGGGCGATGACCCAAATTTCTCTGGGGGAAGCCTACCGTGACCGCATCCAGGGAAAACGGGTACAGAACGTAGAAGACGCTATTTCCTGCTTCCAAGCCGCCTTGTCAGTCCACACCCGCGATGCCTTTCCGGAATACTGGGCGATGACCCAAATTTCTCTGGGGTTAGCCTACAGGCACAGTATCAAAGGAGAGCAGGCACAGAACCTAGAAGAGGCGATTTCCTGCTACCAATCCGCCTTGTCAGTCTACACCCGCGATGCCTTTCCCGAATACTGGGCTCAGACCCAAAGTTGCCTGGGGTTAGCCTACTCAGACCGCATCCGAGGAGAGCTCGCACAGAACCTAGAAGAGGCGATTTCCTGCTACCAATCCGCCTTGGAAGTCTACACCCGCGATGCTTTTCCCGAAAAGTGGGCTCTGACCCAAAATAATCTGGGGTTTGCCTACGGGGAACGCATTCGGGGAGAGCGAACACAGAACCTAGAAGAGGCGATTTCCTGCTACCAATCCGCCTTGGAAGTCCGCACCCGCGATGCCTTTCCCGAAAAGTGGGCTCTGACCCAAATTTGTCTGGGGTTTGCCTATGAAACCTGCATCAAAGGAGAGCGGGCACAGAATCTAGAAGAGGCGATTTCCTGCTACCAATCCGCCTTGTCAGTCTACACCCGCGATGCCTTTCCGGAATACTGGGCTCTAACCCAAATTTGTCTGGGGTTTGCCTACTCAGACCGCATCCGCGCAGAACGGGCACAAAACCTAGAAGATGCTATTTCCTGCTCCCGAGCCGCTTTGGAAGTCTATACTCCCTCATCCTTCCCCCTAAACTGCCTCAAGACCGGACGCCACCTCGGCAACCTCGGCTACACCCTCCAAAACTGGGAAATCGCCATCGAAGGCTACGACAACGCCATCCGCGCCGTGGAACAGAGCCGGGACTGGGCCACCTCCCCGGACACGAAACGGAAAATCCTGGAAGATGCCCTGCCCATCTATGGCAAAATGATACAAGCCTGCCTCCACCTGGAACGCTACGACCAAGCCCTCCTCACCGTCGAGCGCAGCAAGTCCCGCACCCTGATGGAAATGCTCACCAGCGCCGACCTGGTTCCCAAAAACGCCACCCCCCAACAACAGGAACAATACCGCCAACTCAACCGGGAAATCGCCGCCCTACAACAATCCTTCGCAGCACCGGAGAACGCCGCAGACGGGGAGTCGGGGACAGGGGGAGCGGGGGAAACCGGGAACCGGGGAAACCGGGAGATAGCCACACCCACCGAGGCACCGGGAACCCCTCTCCTGCAACGCCTGCTGCAACAACGGGACAGCCTCCTGGCGCAAATCAACGACCCCGACTTCAACGCCTTCGCGAAGGTGCAAGTCCAACTGCCGGACTTTCGCCAACTCCTCACCCCGGAAACCGCTCTCATCGAATGGTATCTGCCCCAAGACCCCGACCTGGGAGCCTGGGCGTTCACCGTCACCCTCGACCAAGACCGCCCCCACATCCGCGCCCACAGCTACAGCGCCGACCAACGCCAAACCCTCGACCAATTCAACCAAACCTACTTCGCCGACTACCGCCAACCCAGTTGGTACAAGGCCCTAGACCGTCGCCTGGAGGACCTGGCGGAACATCTCCACCTGTCCAGTCTGATCGCCGCCCTCCCCCAGACCTGTCAACGGCTGATTCTGATTCCCCATCTCTACCTGCACCTGTTCCCCCTCCACGCCTTATCCGTTGAACTCAACGCCCCCGCCACGCCGTTACTGGAGCGCTTTAGCCAAGGGGTCAGCTACGCCCCCAGTTGCCAAATTCTCGACTACATCCACCACCGCCCCCAACCCGCCACCCCACCCCAATTCTTCGCGGTGCAGAACCCCACCCAAGACCTCAGCTATGCCCAAATGGAGGTGGAGTTCATCCGCCCCTACTTCGACCCCAACTGCTATATCCTCACCCAGCAAGCGGCGACGAAATCCGCCCTCAATCGCCGGGAAACTCTGGAGAAACTGCGCCAGAGTCATGTCATTCATTTTGCCTGTCACGGGGGCTTTGATAGCGAAAATCCCCTCAATTCCGCTGTGATTTTGGCAGGGGATACACCCCTCGAATCTGCTCCCAGGGAGGAAAAACGCCAGACCCTCACCCTCCGGGATGGTCGCCGCTTCGACACCGCACAGCAAGGCTTAACCCTGGGGGAAATTTATCGCAATCTGGAAATTCCCGCCTGTCGTCTGGTGATGCTTTCGGCTTGTGAGACGGGACTAATGGGGAGTTTATTGACCGATGAATATATTGGGTTAGCCAGTGGGTTTTTGTATGCGGGAACTCCGGCAGTGGTGAGTAGTTTATGGTGTGTGGATGATTTTGCCACGGCTTGTTTGGCGATTCGTTTCTATTATGAATTCCGCCAAGATGAGCGGGTGGTGATGGCATTACATAAGGCGCAAAATTGGCTCAGAGGGGTTTCGGCGGCGGGGTTTTTAGAGTGGTGTGGTCAGGGTTTGCAGATGACGGAGGAGGAATGTGAGATAATTGAGTTTAAGTTAATGGATTATGATGAGGATTGTCCCTTTGGCGATCGCCGTTATTGGTCCGCTTTTGTGGCGATCGGTTTGTAGTGGATAATGCCCTCTCCCCAGCCCTCTCCCAGAGGGAGAGGGAGCAAGAGTTGAAGGGAGTTGTTATGTGTTCTCGTCCCGTTACACGCCATCTCTTGCCCGGGCTGGAGCCTTACTGGGAATAGCCAACTAATCAGGGACAAATCTTGACATAATTTAACGCTTTTAACAATCAAATTATGCTATAAATAAGCAAGAGCTATTTGCCGTTAGTTAATCTCTGAAAAATTGAGGAAGCTATGAGTGGCAATTGCAAGAAGCAAACATCGGGCAAATTATGCGGTCATTCTATCCCTAGCAATATGGGTAGTCAAAATCAACCCACTCTTGCTGATTGGGTGAATGATTATCTCGCTCATTTCGGAACTTGTTATCAAGCTCAAACCCAATGGTGGGGCGATCGCACCCTGACTTGGGATGCAGCCTTGGAACGAGCTTGGCTTTCTCTACGTGCCAATGGAAAAATGCACCCCCATCAGTGCCAACCCTCTCGTAAATTAGCAGAAGGATTAAACGTATCTCGCCAAGATGGTAAGCAAGCACAGCAGTTTAAAACCTTTGCAGAACTTCATCACTGGATAGAGTCGGTGACTGCTCGCGTTAAAGGATTAGGAGAAATCACAGCTTACGATGTGGCTCAACGCTTGGGAATGTGGCTAAATTTAGCTCCAGATTTAGTGTATCTTCATGGAGGGACGGCTGAAGGTGCAGCCGTTTTTAACATTACCGGACAAACCGCATTTTTAAGTGCTTTCCCTCCAGAAATCCAAAAAATTGGAGCTACTCACGCAGAAAACTTTTTGTGTATTTATAAAGATAACCTCAAGTCGTTATCTAAATAACTCAGTTTCAAAGGTTAAATTTGGGAGACAGTTGAAAAGATTATGGCTGCAAAAAATCGAAAAACACCAGGTAGTCGGTTTGTCAAGGGAAGTTATGCACTTCCGCGTTTCGTCACTTCAAAAGAAGATTATGATTCGATAGAAACCCTTGCCATTTTGAGGATGGATGAGGATGATAAAATCCACTATTACGGCATCGATGAAGAAACTGGCGAAGAATATGAAATATTATCCGATGACGCTTGGGCAGACTTCCATAATTTACTCATGCAAGGCGCGATGAGTCATGACATTATTCCTGCCTGTACTGAACAGTTAGAAGCCGATGGTTGGAAAGAAAGTGAATGTGACTTTGAAATTTTTAATCGCCTCGTCTTGGATATGTGTATAGAGTATGAAGATGATTTTCAGTATAGCTGTGATTTAGCCGAGGAACTCGAACGGCTACCGAAAACCCATGATGATTGGTTTATTGAGTTGCTCGATTTATGGCAACAGAGTAAAACTTTTATGTATGTAAATTTAGCCCAAAATGAGGAAAATACCGAATTTTATCCGAATTTGCGTAATTTGGGTGACCGAGAGTTATGTTTTTCCTATAATGATGAATATATCATCAATTATCTGAACGATGTGAAACGCGGGATTGAAAAATTAAAGAATAAAAGCAAAAAGCAGCAACAACAAACCCAAGATGGTTGGCAACAATCAATGAGCTATCTGATTGGGTTAACTCCTTATCGACAAACTAATCAACTTTTGAGGGATGGTTTAGTTGAATTAAAAAGCCTCTATCCAGAAGTCATGTCTAAAATCCTGACAGGAATAGTGGAGTATTTCAAAAATATGCCTTGTTCTTATAACCTTGAAATTGAATACCGCGATTCCGTCCTCGACTTCATCCACCCCATTAATCAATCTGCTGATTAGTTTAAAAACTAATCAATGGCGGGTGAATTCGGGCTTTTAACCGTTTATAATATATGGAATTAAGATAATATCGCCGAAGCTATAACTGGTCATAGTGGGAGAGGGAGTAAGACAGTAGGTTGGGTGAAGCGCAGCGTAACCCAACACCCAACACCCAACAATCCCAACAATAAGGAATCATGCTCGGCCCTCTCCCCAGCCCTCTCCCTGTGGGAGAGGGAGTAAGACAGTAGGTTGGGTGAAGCGCAGCGTAACCCAACACCC
>NZ_JARPLC010000148.1:0-67 GCF_032350395.1 Limnospira sp. PMC 289.06 | reverse complement strand
AACACCCAACACCCAACAGTGAAAAACCGGGTTTCCTTGTTAAAATTGGTTAATACCGCCCAAATGC
>NZ_JARPLC010000147.1:0-10233 GCF_032350395.1 Limnospira sp. PMC 289.06 | reverse complement strand
TTGCTCTTACCGTGAACCATGATTACCTACTGTCCAAAATTCATTGTCCAAGCAGCTTGAAGAGAGACCTGAAACAATGGCTCAAAGCTGGCGTGCTAGATAACGGTGTATTTGAGGATACAGAAGCAGGGACACCCCAAGGAGGGGTAATAAGTCCAATACTCGCCAACATCGCACTGTTGGGAATGGAAAGGTTAATTAAAGAAATGTATCCAAACAAAGGAACAGCTATTCAGGTTAACCTTATGCGATCTGCCGATGATTTCGTGGTCATATCCAAAGACTTAGGAATCATTGAACAGTGCCCCATTGCCATTTCTGAATGGTTAAAGCCAGTGGGATTAGAAATCAAACCTGAAAAGACTCGAATTGGTCATACACTCAATAGGATTGAGTATGATGGCAAAACCCAAGAGCCTGGGTTTGATTTTCTCGGATTCAATATCAGGCAATACCCAGTTGGAAAACACATATCTGGGAAGACAGGTGGGATAGCAAGCCGATTAATCGGACACCCAACCCACATTAAACCCAGCAACAAAGCAGTTAAAGCCCATACAGAAGTGATAAAAGGTGTAATCAAACAACATAAAACTGCACCCCAATCAGCCTTGATTAGTAAGCTAAACCCGATGATTCGGGGATGGTCTAACTATTACTCAGGGGTAGTCTCATCTGAGACCTTCAGAAAACTAGACCACATAGTTTTTGAAATGTTACGGGCATGGACAGATTCGAGATGCGGAATGGCAAGTTACGAAAAGCTAAGAAACTATTTCGGACACGGAACGGTCAAACTAAGCAACGGGAAAGAAAGCCATGAAACTTGGGTATTCAAAACCAAGGATGGATTCACATTATGGAATCATAATGTGAATCCAATTGTCCGACATACCCTAATACGCCCCGACGCCACACTTGATGACGGAAACTGGACCTACTGGGCAACCAGAAAAGGACAAGCAATTGAAACGCCAACAAGGGTAGCCATACTACTCAAAAAGCCAAAAAGCCTATGCGCCTGGTGCGGGCAATACTTCACCCCATCAGATTTAGTTGAAGTAGACCACATTGTACCTCGAAGCCACGGCGGAAAGGACGAATACAAGAATCTTCAACTACTACACCGCCACTGTCATGATGATCAAACGGCGCTAGATAACGCCAATGCTGTATCCTTAACAATGGAGCAGTCAAATTAGGAGCCGTGTGCTGGGAAACTCGCAAGCACGGTTTTGTCTGGGAGGGGGAGATGGCGACATCTCTCTCGACCCCTACTCGGTTCCGGTTCTCCCATGAAGTTTGCATAACCCAATAGTTAACCTAGTTGGGACTAACAGTATTTCCGGGGGAAGTGCGATCGCACCCTCCGGTATCTGCCGATTAACAGTGGGCTATCCCCCACGCCACTCTATCAATATCCTATACTCTCCCTAAATTACATCTTTTTGAGCCGACAAAATTATTATGGCTGCTCTGGAAATTGACGAATGTTAGTAGGTATTTTCCATTTACTATATAATAGACCGAGACTAACTAAATTAAAAGAAACCTTATTTATGAATACCGTCAAACAAGAAATTGAGTTGTTGCTGAAAAATTTACCGGAGGATTGCAGTCTTGAGGATATTCAATATCATCTTTATGTTATAGAAAAGTACCGCCAGGGTATTACTATTGCAGATAGTGAACGAAGATTAACACAAGAGGAAGCGGAAGGTTTAGTAAGTAAATGGGTTATCAAGTAGTTTGGTCACCGACAGCCATTGATGATATCGATGCGATCGCGGCTTATATTGCGCGAGACTCAGTTTCCTATGCGGCGGCGGTGGTACAGAGAATCATTGAGGCTACCAGAAATCTGAGCAAATGTCCCCTCTCCGGTGGTATTGTTCAGGAGTTTGGTGACGAAACCGTTAGAGAACAGTTTGCTTACACTTACCGGATTATCTACCGTATTCAGGGAGATGTTGTCACGGTTGTGGCTGTGGTTCACGGTAAGCGATTGTTAAAGCTCGATTTGAATACTCACTAGATTCTAGTCATGAGGGTGAAGTGCTACGCCCCTTGTGGGCGTAGCTTTCCAGTCTCAACTACCGTATTTGTAAATTCTTCAGGAAATTAAAGCCGCCCACCAGGGGCGGGGTATTAAACCCACCCAATTTTTACAATTTGTGATATGGGCAGCCTAGCCATCCCTCAAAATTGCGCTGCTGTTCCGGGGTCGGTTCTTCAACGGAGGTAATTTTATAAGCACTGGGACGGGGGGCGCGCAGTATAGCTTCAGAGGTTCGCAATTCGTCTTGATGGAAGAAGCTGATATTGACCTGCTCCCCAGGTTGAAAGTCTAGCAAGCGATCGCTAATGTTTTCAACGCTCACCCGAAAACCATTGATAGCTAATAATTCATCCTCAGCATCAATTCCCGCCAATTGTGCTGGGCTTCCCGCTTCTACAAATTTAACTATTGTCTTGCCATTTTCCGCCGCCAGTCGCCAACCCAAATCAGGAACAATATCATTATTTTGAGGTTTAATTACCAAACCAAAGGGTTGCAAATAATCATTTAAAGGCAGTTCTTCAGTACCATGAAGATAGCGGTTAAAGAAATCATCTAAATCCATTTCCGCCACCGAAGCGATCGCCGACTGTAACTCCGCCGCCGTATAGCCCTTTTCCGATTTACCGAATTTTTCCCACATTAGCACCATCACATCATCAAGCGATCGCCTATTTCCATGACGGTTACGAATCAACAGTTCCAGCATCAATGACACCAATTCCCCTTTTAAATAGTAGGAAATTTGATTATTGTCACTATAAGCATCGCGGCGATATAACTTAATCCAAGCATCCCAACTCGACTCACCCAGGGGTTGAACAAACCGCCCAGGACTGTTTAAAAATCGGGAAATATCCTTAGATAAACCATTCAAAAAATCCTTAACCTCAACAATACCAGCCCGGTAAATAATCCACCCATCATAATAGCTAGTTGCTCCCTCACAAAACCACAAAGAAGTCGTATAACATTCTTGTTCATAGTTAAACACTTCCAACTCTTTCGGGCGTAAGCGCTTAACATTCCAGAGGTGAAAAAACTCATGAGCTACCAACTGCATAAAGCGGTTATACTTATCCCGGTCTCGCAATCCTAACCGAGGATAATTAAGAGAGCAGGAATTTTTATGTTCCAGTCCTCCATAACCCTGACTGGACAAATGCAATAGAAACACATAGCGGTCATAGGGAAGACCCGAAAATAGATTGCTAACCTCGTGAATAATTTTCCGACAATCTGTAATTAAGCGATCGACATCACCATTTCCTTGGCCCCAAATTGCCAATTGATGAGGTTTTCCAGCCGCTTCAAAATCATAAACCTGATGGGTGCCAATCTCAAAAGGACTATCAACCAAGGTATCAAAATCCGCCGCCTCAAAGGTATTTTCGACCCCTGAAACGGACGGTAAACTGGTAGTAACCCACCAACCCTTTGGAGGTGCGATCGCCACTCGGATCGGCAAATTTTCCCACCCAGGAACATAAAAGAACAGAGCCGCCCCATTAAAATAGCCGTGGGTGCTATCCAAATGGTTAGTTCTTACCGTCAACTCATTGGCGTAGATACGGTAGTGGACTATGAGCGAGTCCGACTCTCCTGCTTGTAGCCGCCATGTATTTTTACTGACCTTAGACCAGGACAGAGATTTACCATGGCGATCGCATACTCGAAAATCCTGCAAATGTCTTGCATACTCCCGCACCATATAAGAACCCGGAGTCCACACCGGCATTTTCAAATCAATCACCCCGGAGTCCACTATCGGACCCGCCAAATTTGGTCGAGAGATTTGCAACCGCACCTCAAACAAATGAGACCCCGGCTGGGACATAGAAACCAGGTAATCGGTGGCTACCGTCGAGTTAGCAGCCTCTGGGGAGGGGGTTCTAATAGCTTGAGTCATTAAACAGAAAAATAGCGACAAATTAGGGCTATTTTAGCTCAAGCCCCAAGAGCGAAGGAGCCAGCCACCAGAGGAAAAACCTACTGATTAGCCAATTGATTAAGGTGCTTGAGATTAATCAAATGGATCACCTGACGTTCGGTATCAATGTTAATCCAACCCTTACTATTGAGTTTTTCGATAATTTTGCTAGTCTCTTCGAGGCTGATATCAGTAACATGAGCCAAATCTTGTTCAGGAATGTTAAAAATATCAGCCCCTTTTTCCGTCATCTGGCCATAATTTTCCGCCAACTCCACCAAAGTATTAGCCAACTTAACCGCCGGAGGGCGGTGTCGGATCTGATAACGCTGGTTAGTTTGGCGCAAACGTCGCACCATAAGTTGCAACATTCGATGATGAAGTTGTGGGTCTTTAAACAGCGTTTGAATAAATCGTTGAGCCGAGACACTAATCAATCGTACAGAGGACAAAGCAATCACATCATTGGCTCGTGGAGACTCATCGAGAATCGCCATTTCACCAAAAAAATCACCTCGCCCCAAAATAGCCAGGGTGACTACATTATCGCCCGACAGTCGCCGTACCTTGACCCACCCGGAAACGATGAAATAAACTGCATTTCCCCAAGCATCCTCCATCACGATCGCACGATTAGCTGGATACTCGTGCTTCACAGCCACCGACAACAACCATTCCAGAGTTTCTGGGTTTGCCCCTTTAAAAAGAGGAAAAAGCTCACTAAAAGCCTCAGTCTGCATGAGAACTCGCGCTAAGTCAGAAGTTTTATGTTGACACACCACCTCACAAACTGCAAGGGGCTTCGAGATTTGGATCACTCACTAGAGATTTGAAGTTACCCTTTCCGCGTGCGTTGCCAATACGCTCCTTGGCTGGTTTTCCCGAAAGTTGATCGATGCAACGCACCGTATGCTGTCTCCCAATTAATGGAGGCATTCAAATCACGGCTAATTTATACCGTAGGAGCGCGATCGTCATCAACCACCAGAAACAGTTAGGGCGCTGCTTGGAGTCTGTGCCTAGTGGCAGGTAATAGATCAGCAATTGGAAACACCAGCTAACTTCCCGCACCCGCCCGCACTACGATTCCCACCAGCAAGACCGCGATCGCTCCGCGATACTCCGTAGTATCGCCCGCCCTACGGACTGCTGAAATTGCCCTATCCGAACCATAGCCACCCAATTTGGGGATGAATGAGTAACTGTGTCCAAAGATTAGGTTACAGATTCATCCCTCACCAATCCTGCGGGTATAGGGAGAGACCCCGAGTAGCATAATTGTGGTCAAATTTAATTATACCAAGGGAAGTTCCCTATCAAGCCCAACAAATTTTGATCAGCAATAAAAGTTAGTGCCAACAAACACAGATAGAAGTGGCGATCCAGTGCGACACTTATATAATTATCAGCAAAATCCTTGGGAAATTGAGCAATCGGCTAAAATGGCCATAAACTGATAAACAGTTGTATATGTCCATGCTTGGGAAAGGTCTCATCCTAATTTCAACTATCCGAAACCGATTGCCCCTGAATATGAGCACAGATCCAACCTGTTGGTAAAGGTTTATGAAATCCGCATCTTCAAACAATTCGATGCCTCCAAATCCTGCTGTATCTGCTACCGTTGATGTCGATGTCATCGACGGAGACGGAAATATTTTCACATCTTCCCGTCGTTCGGCGGGCAACTCATCAGGGGGTAAACCCCCCCATGGTAATAACCAATCATCCTCTGGGTTAGCCCGTACCAGTGGGAATTTCTCGAATTTTTTAGCTCCTCTAAAAAAAGAAACCTTTGTTGAAGTTGTTAAAGATGTTGAAAATAAACTAAAAACAGTTAACGAAACCCTGTCGATGCTGGACAATCTCCTGGATGCCCAGGGATTCGAGGCAATTCTTAACGAAATGTTATCCTCGATTACCTTTAAAACAGGAGAACTTCTCAACGCCGATCGCACCACGATCTGGCTGATGGACGAAGAAAAGCACGAACTCTGGTCTATAGTTGCTAAAGGAGAAGACGGAGAACCCTTAGAATTAAGGATTCCGGCCAGTGCTGGCATTGCGGGGGAAGCAGCCACCCATAAGAAAATCGTTAATATTCCCTACGATTTCTATGATGATCCGCGATCGGCGGCCGCCAAAAAATTTGATGAAAAAAATGGCTATCGCACCTACACTATGATCGCCATGCCTCTGCTGAATGAGAATGAGGATCTAGTAGCGGTAGTACAACTATTAAACAAACTCAAACCCGATATTAATCCATCATCCCCCCTACAGGAAAAAGTCGATACTATCGGCTTTACAGGGGAAGATGAACAGGTATTCCATGAGTTCGCCCCCTCCATTCGGCTGATCCTGCAATCGTCTAAATCCTTCTATTCAGCCACCCAGAGACAGCGAGCCGCTTCGGCGCTGATGAATGCGGTTAATGCCCTCAGCAAAAGCAGTCTCGATCTCCAAGAAACCCTGACCAATGTTATGGATCAGGCTAAGGAGTTAATGAATGCCGATCGCAGCACTCTGTGGCTACTAGATGAAGACCGAGACGAACTGTGGACCAAAATTCCCATTAATGGCAATCTGACGGAAATCAGGATTCCCCGAAATGCCGGATTTGCGGGAACTGTTGCCGAAAGCGGTGAGCCTTTACTGATCCCCTTCGATGTATACAAAGACCCTCGCTCTGAACAATCGAAGAAAACGGACCAAAAAACCGGGTATCGTACCTGTAGCCTGTTGTGTATGCCCGTTTATAATGCCGACAAGCAACTAATCGGCGTTACCCAACTGATTAACAAGAAAAAACAAGGGGAGTACGCAGCTTACGACCCGGCTAGTTGGCCAGATCCTCCTGAGCAATGGAAAGCCAGCTTTAATAAAGATGATCTCGAATTTATGCGGGCTTTTAATATCCAAGCTGGGATTGCTCTTCAGAATGCCAAACTCTTCCAAAAGGTGAAAGAACAAGAGCAAAGACAGAAAGACATTCTCCGCAGCCTGACTAATGGGGTGATTTCTTCAGACAAAGAGGGTCGGATCATTGCTACCAATGAATGTGCTGTGGAATTACTGGGACTGACTGAATCCCAGGTGACTCACGGTTTATCAGTACGAGAGTTAATCCATCTCAAAGATGGTGATTTCGCCCGCTGGTTCGATTTGGCTTTGAAACCCAAAGATGCTAAGGACCGCCAACAATATTATCCCGATCAAACCCTCTTATCAGGTGCTTCGGAAATTTCCCAAAGTATTAACCTGTCGATTAATTCCATGTCTGACATTAATGATCCTGAAAAAGTCAGCGGGGCTTTGGTGGTCATGGAGGATATTAGCGGGGAAAAAGAAGTTAAGAACTTGATCTATCGGTACATGACCCCGGCTGTGGCGGAATCTCTGTTAGCTAGTGGTGAAATTAAACTAGGGGGAACCCGTAAGGATGTTACGGTTTTGTTTAGTGATATCCGCAGCTACACGACCCTCACCGAAAAGTTGCAGGCTGAGGAAGTGGTGAGTATGCTTAACGAATATTTTGAGGAGATGGTCGATACCGTCTTGAATCATCAGGGAACCCTAGATAAGTATATTGGGGATGCTTTGATGGCTGTGTTTGGTTCTCCTGCGCCTCTACCAAATCATCAGTGGATGGCTGTGCAGGCGGCGGTGGAAATGCGTTACCGTTTGATAGAGTTTAATGATCTGCGTGTGTCTAAAGGACTGATGCCTATTAAAATTGGTATGGGTTTGCATTCTGATGAGGTAATCAGTGGTAATATTGGCTCTAGCAAGCGGATGGAGTTGACATCTATTGGAGATGGCGTTAACTTGGCTTCTCGCTTGGAGGGTACCACCAAGCAATATGGAACTGATATTGTAATTAGTGAAAATACTTATCTCCCTAATGCCGATCGCCTGATTGTTCGCGAACTTGATTTGATTACGGTTAAGGGTAAAAGTCAGCCCGTTAGGATTTATGAGTTGGTTGGTATTCGGGAAGGAAAACAGGCTAGGCCCATTCCTGATGAACAACAACAAATTATCGACCACTACCATCGGGGTCGGGAATTTTACCTGAAACCCGCCATGGAAAAACTCACTGATACCGATATCGTTCCACTTTTGGCACAACTGGAAGATTTTTCTCAGTCCCAACTTAAACAACTCTCCTACAATGAACGTGAGCTGCTTAAACAAATGCTGGAAGAGATGTCCCTTCTACAACTGGAGGAGATTCTCGGCTCAAATACTGTCCGACGATTATCTCTAGCCCAGTTAGCAGCTACGCCACCGGAAGAAATGGCTGATCGGATGGAGGAAATTCTTAATGGTTTAACTCCCCGTGAGACTAAAAAAATGCTGGTCGCTAAACTTCAGCAGTTTACGGCTGATCATGAAACTAAGCAGATGTTAGCTGATGAAGGGGCACAATTGGCCATCAGTGCTGTGCGTAAACTCATCGATCTGTGCCGCAAGAAATTTGCCTCGAAGGCTAAAGAAGCCTTTAGAAATGCTAAACACGAATTTTTGGCGGTTTTGGCGATCGATGCTCAAAATAAAGCAGCAAAACTTCATGTCGATCGGTGTATACTATATGAGACCACCAAGCCCCCCAGTGAAACCTGGGATGGTGTTTGGAAGCTCACAGAAAAATAGTGCAGGGGGCTGTTTTCCCTCATCGTTTCTCTGTTGGGGCTTTGGGTCTCACAACTAATCAGAAAATCCCTAAGCCTCATCAAGGCTTGGGGGTGTGTCAACGGAGAGGTTTGCGCCTCCCCATCTCGGAGATGGCGGGTTGGCTATTGATGGGTAGTGAGGAAATTGGTCGTCAACCCCGGATCTTAGATTTCAGCCTGAACCAAGTTTAGATTAGATAATGACTGAGTTAAACGGACCGTATTCTGACCGACAATGGATAGAACAGGTGAATGACCTGTTGATTGAAGTTGCTCGCGCCGCTTTAGCTGATATCCCTAAATTACCTGGTACTGTTTCGACTTCTGCACTACCTCTGGCGCAACAGGCGATCGCTATCAAAAATCAAGCGGGTCTCTACCAGTCTACTAATTGGCAATGGCAAGAAGCACATCTTGATTGGGTGGGACGGGTGCGAGAGTTTCTGTTGGAATTGTCTCGCATTGCTTTATCAGATCGCCCATCACTTCCTGAAAATATTGCCCATCGTGCTTTGATGTTGGCGGAAACAGCCCAAGATATTCAGGAAGCCTTGGAAAATAGCGAACCTATTTCGACTTCTGCTACAAATGAAAATCGGGAAGGTTCCCGCAATCTGGATGTTAATGGTCGGTTTAACCAACTACGAGATCAGATCAAAACTGAGTGCAGTGGTAGTGTTAATGCCAATGACCCCCTATGGCAGCAGGTCTTAACATTGTTGGATGTGGCTCAAACTCAATATAATGATTTGCGAAAAAACTAGCTCCCAGACCCTTGGAGATGATGGAAAATTTATCGGGTTCGGTTTTTGATTTTTGGATGTTTTTATGGTAAAATACCCAGTGCATATTCTAGTATACCAAGTCTGACCTGGTTTTTAGTGTCATAAGTTTATATGGAATCAGACGGTCAACCTGCCAGTTTATTGGGAAGTCCTACCTATGGATTTTCGGATCTGGTGGGTGCGGTTATTGCATTATTCACCCTCATTTTTCCGTTAATGGCGATCGCTCGCTACTCCCCGAGTCAGTTACAAACGCGACCATCGCCACAGCCTGGGCAGATTAGTACAACCCCATCAGTCAAACCGGCTCCCGAAGGGCTATGATTTTGGCATTAGGATATATAGATAGGTGCGAAACGTTTAGGAGACCAAATAGGGCTGAGATGCCTGAAATCACCTCCTAGTGGGACTTAAACCCCTCGGTTGAATATAAGGATTTGCGACCCTGACCATCCCATAACTATCTATGTGTCCCCACATCTGGCGGAGATAGAGCTCACCAGATAAGGCAGGGAACTCAAGGTCAATATACGGACTGTACTTAACGGGGCGTGACCACCCCAGGATAACAGAAAGTTGAGAGTAACGGCGGTAGCCACCCCCAATTTGGGGATTCACACCCCAGGGTTGAAGCGGGGAACGGAAGGCTCCAAGGTATAACCTAATACCGGAATCGAGACCACTGCCAACCATCCATGATTAGGGAAACCGAACGTCTGGCTTGAACCAGGTAGGGGTCGAGAGGGAAGTCGCCTTCCCCCACTCCCATTCCAAACCGTGCTT
>NZ_JARPLC010000146.1:0-10492 GCF_032350395.1 Limnospira sp. PMC 289.06 | reverse complement strand
GTTGGCATCCCGACGTTGACGAGTTCCCGATTGCCATTCCCGATATCGGGTCATGTAGCTACTGACTTGGCCAGCGGCGAAGACGATGGCAGCCCTTCGATAGTAGCTGGGGAACTTGTAAAAGGTCTGGTCAAATTGCCAGTATTTGGGGTTGGGGTTCTTGGCGGTTTGGTGAATCAGTTTCTCAACGGCTAGAACCCGTTTTTGACTCGATAACCCTCCGATAGACGGCCAATGGGTTAAGAGAATTCCCATCAAATGCCGACAGACACCTAGGGAGACCTCAACCGTTTGGCTCAGAAGCACTCGCGCTGCTGCTGTCGGGTTAAGATTCCATCGGTCTGTACGGATGATTGATGTGGTTTGTGCCATCACGCGCTTGTTACCCCAAGGCTTGTCAGATCGGCAGATCCTTTGCCCCCACCTGCCGTTCGGCGAGGTGGGGGAATGCGTCGCTATTTTTGTTCAAACACTTATCTACGAAATTAAGATAGTCCTCCCGAAACCGACTTTGATCAAATTGACTCGCATGAGTTCGGATAATTTCCGGATGAAATTGCCCATTGAGACTTTCAAAGACTTGGACTGTCTCCATTAAACCTGTTTCTGTTTGCGGCGTAAATAATAACCCTGTCCCGGAGTCGGGATATTTACGAATATCTCGCACGGTTTCTGTCGCGCCTCCTACTCCATAGGCGATCGCAGGTGTTCCGCAAGCCATGGCTTCTACGATCGCCATTCCAAAGTCTTCGCAGGCGGCATAGACAAATGCTTTGGCTTTGGACATATATTCCCCTACTGCCTGATCACTTTGCCAACCTAAAAGCTGGATATTGTCTTTGGCAATTTTCTTGATGCGATCGCATTGAGGACCTGTACCAATTACTACCAGCGGATAACCCAATTCGTTAAAGGCTTTGACAATTAGGGAAATTTTCTTATAACTCACCAGACGGCAAACGGTCAGATAAAAATCTTCTTTTTGGGCCTGAAATTTCATATTGTCCATCGCCACCGGGGGATAAATTACCTTCGCCTCACGACGGTAACATCGCCATATCCTCCGAGCCGTATGTTGAGAGTTAGCAATAAAATAATCAACCCGGTTGGCTGAAATCACATCCCATTGCCGTAGTTGGTGCAGCAACACACGGGTTAACATACCGGGGACTCCTGAGCCGACAGAGCTACCTCTGAGATAGTCAAAGGTGAGATCCCAAGCATAGCGCATGGGAGTGTGACAATAGCAAATATGCCTTTGCCCTGGCGTTGTAATCACTCCCTTGGCTACAGCATGGGATGAAGATAAAATTACGTCATACTCCCGCAGGTCTAACTGTTCGATCGCTAACGGTAATAGCGGTAAATATTTCTGTACACCATTTCTCGCCCAGGGAAAGTTCTGTAAAAATGTGGTCCCAATCTTTCGCCCATATAGATAACTCTCAGGATTACTTGATTCAAAATCAATCAGCGCATAAACTTGGGCATCAATATGCTTGAGAATTTCTCGCACCACTAACTCTGACCCCCCTGTGGCTTTCGGCGTTAACCATTCATGGACCAGAGCATACTTCAACGACACAACAGATATCTAACCCCTAATGCCTTCAGAATTTACTATCTCACAGGGCGGAAATTAATTGTGAACTGTGTTAAGTTTTTTAACCACCCCCCCCCGACCCAAACCCTGGACTCACACCCGTGGCTGTTGGAGAAATCACTTTCCACTTGGTCCCCCATAGCCGTTTCTCACCCTCTATTTAGTGGTAGCTTGGCGATTATTTAACATAGTGCGATCGCACCTATTGGGACAGCCATATCATTATGCGATCGCTTCTGAGATTTGACCATGAACCGAAATTAAACTCTGATCAAAAACCACAGAAGTCATTAACTATTATGGCTAACAATTAGACAAGTTTAACCGTCACTTAATAGCTACTTTAGCTTGTCCGATTTCACAAGTCATTCCTTGACGACACCAACCCGCCCCTATTATATCATTGAACATCACATCTACATCAACTACAGAAACTTTAAATTCCGCATTTGGGGGCGCACTGAGGCTAAATCTGCATAGATAAGAATTGGAACAGTTAGGGTTCTTAATACTGTCAGGTGTAGAACCATCAGGAATACAAACAGTTCCCAATCTTTGATTAGACAAACAAATTGCCAAATCCGGGGCTCCATTTAATACATCCCAAGACTCATTGTTATATTTGCTCTGTTCCACTGCAACATCAACGGTTATTATATCAGCATGAGACGGTTCAGGAAAGCCGAATACAATTAAAACTAGCAGGACTAGACATAACACATAACTCCTGAACAAATTACGGAAATCCCAGGGTTTATAAATCCCTTTATTTCCTAGTAATTTGGCTAGTGGCGGCCGATATTTAAGGTTAATTTGATGCAGTGTATACATGGAATTTCACCGATTTATAGTTAGTGTTACTATCATTCTGCCAGCACAACCCGCCACTGACAGCATACCCCCTATTGGAGAGGGTAGCTAATCGCGGAACGGCTGTACAAGACGCGAACCAAATCCTCTGTCAGACAGTATACACTCTCGGCTGACATCATAAATATAAAGATTTTCCCATCATTATTCCCGGTCAAAAACCCAGAATTTTAAGATTAATTTAACAATTGCTGAAACCGACCAATCACAGCCTGTCAATTGTCAATCCCCAACTCCCAAGAAATCCCCACCCCAAAGCGATCGCTCCTTTATTCTCCTTCCCCATAGCCGTTTCTCACCCTCTAGTTAGTGGTAGCTTGGCGATTATTTAAAAGGTGCGATCGCTCCTATATGCTACTTGATTAATCATGTAATACATCCCACGCAGTCCCTCTCCCACCTGGGGAGAGGTATTGAGGCTTAGGGTAATATTTTCAGCCAATTCTCAACAACCTGTCATCTCCAATTCCACCTCAATTAATCGCGTTTTTTCGGGTTACTTTTACTCATTTCTTGACTCAAAGATTCTAAACTCAAAAATTCATCATTATCATCGATTTTTGATGATGATTGATTTTCCGCCTGTTCAAAACTGCTCAAGATATCATCAAGAGTTACATCAGAATCACCCCATTCCGTCAAAGGATTATCTGATACAGTTGCCGATTTTTCGGGTTTACCCGCCGAATTAGAAGCAGCAGAACGCGATGTTTTAACACTCGAATTTAGCTCGCCAAACAAGTTATCAAAAGTAATCATTTCCTCCTCAGAAGGCATAGAAATCGGTTGATAATCCTCCCCGGAATCTTCAGCTAAGATATCTTCAGCTAAGATATCTTCAATCTCATTAGATTCCGGGCTCTCTAACCTAGCCAATTCTGCCTCTAATTGTTCCAGGGTACTCTTATCAACTAACAGCCGAGAATCCATCGATTCATCATCATCGCTACCATCATCAACACCCGGAAGCAAATTCTCATCAGGAGAAGCATAGATAAACTGTTCATCCTCCTTTAAATTGGGTTCTTCAAAGATATTACTAAAATCTTCAAAAGTATCCTGACTAGCAGATGGAGAAGCCTTTTGATTGGGCGTGTCTCTATTCATCTCTACTGGCTGATTTTGATTGATATTTTCGCTCAAAATATCGTCATCCTCCCAGAGAAGTTCCTGAGCATCATCTGGCTGTAAACTTCCGTATAAATCTAATTCTTCCGACACAGAGAAGCCATCAAACGGGTCTGACTGGCTACCATTTCCACCCCCCGCAGAAGATACATTTCTCCGAGTTTCTCTCGCCACTGGTAGCTCTTCCTCTGGGGTATCCTTAAACAAATCTTGAGTATCCAACCTCAGATCTTCCTCATCAGGTTCTGATTCTGATAAATCTGTAGATGTCTCTGTAGATGTCTCTGAGGTATCCCCAAATAAATCCTCAGCATCCCAACCCCCATCATCTACCGATTCAGGAGAGATATCAGCAGCAGTTTCCGCCACTATATCATCACTATCATCAGCCTCATCATCACCGAATAAATCAGCACCCCAATTCCCCTCATCTACGGGTTCAGGGGGGATATCAGCAGCAGTTTCCGCGACTATATCCTCTTTTGGTTCCGGTCGTGGTTTTGATTCGATGGGAGTTTCGGAAACTCTAGTGGGTAAGGGAAGTTCCACCCCCGCAAAAGGAAAGAAATCATCGTGATCGGGAACAGAAGATATCTCTGGAGACGGTTGAGTTTCGGGAGTCATAACCACCCCCTGCTGACCGATCGCATTAGGTTTAAGCGGGGGAGTACCCTGTCTAGGTTGTAGGTCAAGCAGTTGTATAGAAGATTGAAGTTCAGAGGTTGTAGCCTGACTCAACTGCTGGGTGAGATAATTAATCCAAGCCGAAAGAATCACCTCTCCCTGTTGTCCCAAACCGTGCATTTTCTCAATATTTTGGGACAGAGATTCCTGATAAGTTTGTAAATTGCTTTGTAGGGCTTCAAAAATGACACTTAAACTAGAATCAAGGGTCATCAGCATCTGATCAGACTGAGCCTGTAGAGTCCGCATTTGTTCCAGTCGTTGGGCTGGAGTGAGTCGGGGTAACATCTTAGAAGTTTCCAACTCCTCCGCATAGTCCCCACCAGCATCAGAAAAAACCCGAACATCGCGGCTACTGTTTGCGCCTTCACCTCCCCGACGACCCAAAGCCGTAGTGGACTCACTGGGGGTAGTCTGAACAGTATCCCCCAACAGCAGGGCGTTAATAACCTGTTCCTCCAGGTTACTGAGGGTTTCGCTAACACTCTCAGTGAGACTTTCCTGAAGACGATTCATCAATTCTTGCAGAAACTCTGTAATAATTTGCTGCTGGTCGTGGGATTGGTCAACGGAGAGCAGATTTTCCTGTCGCCGCAGTTCTAAAGCTCTGATATCCTGTAATAGCAGTTGTCGCTCATGGCGTAACTCTTCTACCTCAGACTTTAGCAAAGCCGAAAGTCGCGATCGCAAATAACCCATTTCTTCCCGCAAGGCTTGCCAAAAATTCTGCTGTTGGGACTCCGAAAGAGATGATGGGTCAGCGGAACCTGTAGATCTCAGGGACAATGAAGAGTCATCAATATCTTGTTGAAGAGATACGAGATAATTCCGAACACGCTGCAACACTTGACGGGCGCGGGTCACGGTTTCCCCAAAAGCCACCCAAGGTAGCCTGGGGCTGGGTTGACTCAGTACCTCGTCAATTTCAGCAATAAGAGTCTGAATTTGATCCTGATGAGAAGTCAAGGGAGGGACCTCAATTTACTAGCGTTTGACGAGAAAATTTAACCGGGATATCAATATAGTTTGAGTTTCAATAGTCCAGATTTAACCTTTAAAATAGTGTTCCAATGAGTAAGCGTAGCTCGATGCTTGGCCAAAAGTTAGGGATAACCACCCCCAGGCCCGATTTGTAAGTGAACATCCAATTTAGGTTAATTTTGCTAGGATACAGTGATTTTGACTCTATATCCCTTTAAAATGATAACCTGCCTGTGCCAATCTAGTTCCCAACTCATCCCTGGTTAGTCTACCTGTGTAGGCTTATGCCCTCAATTATAATGAAAGCCAATCTTGGATTAAATCCATAGTCAAACCTTAGCTATTGTAGTTAAGTACATCGAAACCCCACAATAATAGTGGTATCGTTTGACTAAAGTTGGCTCTGTGAATGGTGACAGTGAATTGTCTATTGGACAACTCCTGCTAACTAGCCACGGATAAGCGCTAATTTCAAACATCATAGCCCAATGGAAGATCGGTACTTCTCCCGCGAGTCACAATCAGATATCACCCGGATGATTCTCTCGACTGCCTTTTTTGAGGGTTTACCTGAGGAGGTAGCCGAAAGAGCCACCTCTCATGTGGTGGGTCGAAGCCACCCCCCCAATCAAGTGATTTTGCTGGAGAATGATTGGGGTAGCTCAGTATATTTTATCTTAGATGGTTGGGTCAAAATTAGGACCTACAACCTTGATGGTAAGGAAGTCACCCTCAATATTTTGGGGAAAGGTGAATTATTTGGAGAAATGGCAGCCCTTGATGAAGTCCCCCGATCAACAGATGTAATCACCCTCGCCCCAACCATGATTGGCAATATGCCAGCTCAGGATTTTGTCCAACTGATTAACACTGAACCATTGGCAGGTATTAGGTTGGCTCAGTTAATGGGCCGCCGTCTACGTCAAGTCAATCGGCGGTTACGGTTGCGTGAGTCAGATAGTGCTTCACGAGTGGCAGATATTTTGCTGTTTTTGGCGGAGGGACAAGGAAAAACCACAGAATCAGGAACCACAATTCCTAATTTACCCCACCGAGAACTCAGCAGTTTGAGCGGACTAGCTCGGGAAACGGTCACTCGGGTACTCAGTAAACTTGAGAAAAAGGGATTAATTCATCGCGATCGCGATCTTCTCAGCATTCCCGATGTTCACGCCCTAGAGAGGATGTTGGTTTAACAATAGGTTAGCGGTCTTGGTCCTACCATGGCCCTGCCTAACCTCGTCCGTGATTTAAACTTGATAGCATGAGTGATTTTTCTAACCATAGCCCCCAACCTTCCCCTAAAACATCCGATCGCTTCCCTTCTGTGTCCCCCCTCGTTATGGTGGAAACAGCATTTCTCGCATCTACCGCCAGTTTGATTTGGTTTATCAACTACTACTTTCCCCTCGGTCCTCTGTTGCGAGTCTTTTTCTCCCTACCTATTGCCTTGCTATATTTGCGCTGGGACCGACGGGCGGCGATTATGGGTGCTGTAACCTCTGGGTTACTTTTGACCGTGTTAATGGGTCCTACACGCAGCATTCTCTATGTTATCCCCTATGGTTGGATGGGTGTGGTGCTGGGGGGTTTGTGGAAACGAGGCGCTATGTGGCCGGTGACTGTGGCGATCGGCTCCTTAATTGGCGCTATTGGCTTCTTTTTCCGTTACTGGTTGCTGTCAATTCTCTTGGGTCGGGATTTGTGGGTTTATGCCACTACCCAAATTGCACAACTGCTAGAGTCTATCTTTATTCGCTTGGGGGTACTTGCACCCCCAAGTTTACTATTTATTCAGATTTTCGCTGTATTGATGGTTTTGGCTAATAATATCGTTTATCTGTTTGTGGTGCATTTGGTGTCTCTGTTGATGCTCGATCGCCTTAAAAGTCCTATTCCCCGCCCTCCCCGTTGGGTACAGATTTTGCTCGACTATGACGAATAATGGCAATCCGAATTTATACACAGCCCCGTAATGGTCAGGCTTGGTTACGCAACTATCGCAATCAAAAGCCTATTTTTGCCTGTGTTTTGGGATTTACCCAAACGGGTTTAATTCCGGGAATTTCCGCCGCTGGGGCCAATCCTGCAGATCGCCGCCGCACCTATCTCGCAGATGCTGAATTTCTGGCCTTGGGTCCTGTGCCATCTCCTCGTTATCCTTTACCGCCTTTGGTGGCTGGCGCTTCCCCCGTCCTGATTTCGCGAGCCGTAGTGGCGGCGCTGAATATTCCCTTATATTTATTTAATGCTGGGGTTCCCGTAATTCCTTCTGTACCCACCATCGATCTCGGAGGAGTCCCCGCTAATTGCCTCAGTTCCGGCGCTGCTTTGAACTCTACCATAGTTCAACATCTATTTGAGTCTGGGTTGGCTTGGGGCGATCGCATTGCGGCTGAGGCTGATCATAGTTATGTGATCATCGGAGAATGTGTCGTCGGGGGAACTACCACCGCCCTGGCTGTGTTGATGGGTTTGGGAATTCCCGCCGCCGGTAAAGTCAACAGTAGCCACCCCCAGTGTAACCATGACCAAAAATTAACCATAGTTACCACCGGACTCCGGGCGGCGAAAATTACCCCAGGTCAAGTCGATCCCCTGACACTGGTTGCTGCTGTTGGCGACCCTATGCAAATTGTCGTTGCTGCTATGACTATTGCTGCTAGTCGCCGGGTCGGGGTTCTCTTGGCTGGGGGAACCCAAATGCTGGCCGTTTATGCTTTGGCTGAAGCGATCGCTTCTGCTAAAAATCTTTCCTGGTGTCCGGGACGGGTCGCTGTTGGTACTACTCGCTGGGTCGCAGAAGATACCACAGGGGACACTGTCGGACTCGCAAAGGCGATCGGTCCGGTTCCCTTATTGGCAACCCAACTCGATTTTACCCATTCCCATTACCCCCAACTACAAGCATTTGAACAAGGATATGTTAAAGAAGGTGTCGGTGCGGGAGGATGTGCGATCGCTTCCTATTTGTTCCGCCAATGGACATCGAGCCAGTTACTTACACAAATCGAACAACTTGCTCGCCATCTCTGATCCCCTCACCCTCTCAAGCACGCATCCGCTTAGACAATAACTGTTCTTCTAGGGCTGCAATGCGATTGTAAGCAGCAGTAAGCTGGGCTGTCAAGCGCTGGATCTGAACATCCGCACTTAACATGGTTTCTTTGCTAACCATAGTGCTGCTATTGACATAGTAATCATCACTTAAAATATCTTTGTGTGTCCCCTGGTAGTCCTCACCTTTTACCGGAATTGATTGGCAAGGAACTGCGTATAATCTACCATTGTGTTGAGGAGCATCGATATCTGCTTCTTCCATCACCACACAGGTATCTGTCAATGCTTCTTCATCAGTCCTAGTCGATGAAAACATTTCCGAAAAACCATAATCATCCCTAGGAATATTCCCGCGTAGTTGCATGACTACTTCATACAGCGCATCCACTTTATTCGTTAAAGTCATGACCTGTTCTGCTAACATATCCATAGATACTCCATGTAGGTGATTGCTATGCTCCCATCCTAGAACAAGATTCCGCTCACCCCTGATTACTTCCGATTTATTTAACCTTTTAACTTGACATACAAATTTCCACAATTCTTAGGGCGATCAACACCCCTACCACAGCCAATCTCTAGCCATTCAAACCTTAATATAACTTAAAGATTTTTCCCATACATATACCCATGACGGGCGAGATTATTCACCCCATCAAACCTGAGACCAACCCCCATCCTATTCCCATGAGTATATTTACGGTTTAAGGCTTTAATCACCCCACCAATTCCCAGGCTACAGCACTTCACTAAACACTCGACTGGAATTAAAGCGTCTACATAGCCTACAACCCCTATTCTACCGTTACTTAGGTGTTACTCAAAGCCATAACAGAGTAACAAGTGAGTAAAAAATGAGTAACGCTACTGATACCCCTACTGTAGGGGGAAAGGGTAACTATAATGAGAGTTACGCTAGATTCTTGAAAGCCTATCAGGAGTTTAAGGGGGAATGTCCCAAAGGGGTAACTCTCAAACTTCAAAAGACCGGGACTAGGTACAATCTGCTATTGCAGTTTAAGCAACCACCAACCGGAAAACGACTACCCAAAACGGCTAACCTTGAGTGTACTCCAGAAGGGGTGATAGACGGGGTTAAGAAAGCTAAACTGGTATCAGAAGCCCTAGGGACTATCACTAGCGCTAGTGAATTTTGGGATTGGTACGATGCGACTATCTCAGGAAAGAACCAGATTGAGGATAATCTGATAACCTATCGGGAAATATTCCAACAACTAGAGGATGAGTATTTTGCGGGTTACAACCGCAACACAGGAAGGAAACGTTCTCGCGATATCGCTAGTGACTTAGCGTCTTACGACACTACTAAAGGGGCATATTTCAGGCTGTTCCCTAACTGGGATGAATATCCTAGCTGGGAGAGTTTCAAGGCTATGCTATATATTCCCTTGCAGAATGGAGAACAATTAGTAGGCTCCAAAACCTTCAAGGAACGTTACTACATCTTAAAAGCCATAGCTGAGAAATCACCTAACAAAGAACACTTGCTTAAACAGCTTGAGCCTATTAACGCCAAACAAACACAATTCAGAAAGAAACAACGGATAGCTGTTGATGTATTTAAGGATTGGTGGTTTAAAACCAAACAAGAAGCCTATACTATTAAAAATCACCAACATCAATCATCTCGACATAACTGGTTATGGGTGACTGGTATGGCGGTAATGTACGGGTTAAGACCTACTGAGATAGCCGCCGCCGTTAATCTAACTAAGCCATTTGTAACTGAAGATGGCGTAATCATCAAAGCACTATCAGACCCCGATAATCAGGATAATTACTTGGTGCTAGGTGACTATGTTTACTTTACTGACTCAGAAGGTCGGAAAGTGAGTATTAAAACAGGGGGAAGGATTGTTGCTCCAATTCCCAGCCCTGAAATGTTTGAGTTCCTAGAATTGAAAAAACCTTTATTGCCTCAATACACCCCTAAAAAAGGCAGTAAACCCAAAAGCATAGTTACAGGATTTGAAGCCGTGTTTAGTCAACGCATTTCCTCTATGAAATGTCCGGTAACCCAGAAATATGCTTTTCGTAGACTGTACAACCTGTTGAGTGAAAAGTATGGACTACCTATCGAGTTGCGAGCGAGACTTATGGGTCATAGCGCAATCGTCAACGAGAGTAAATATAAAACAGAAGGGA
>NZ_JARPLC010000145.1:0-10539 GCF_032350395.1 Limnospira sp. PMC 289.06 | reverse complement strand
ACGGTAGGTTGGGTGAAACGCAGTGAAACCCAACATCATATCAACTGGTGAAGAAACGGTAGGTTGGGTGAAACGCAGTGAAACCCAACATCATATCAACTGGTGAAGAAACGGTAGGTTGGGTGAAACGCAGTGAAACCCAACATCATATCAACTGGTGAAGAAACGGTAGGTTGGGTGAAACGCAGTGAAACCCAACATCATATCAACTGGTGAAGAAACCGGGTTTCTCAGCCGAAACGGTGAGGCGGGTTTATTATAGCGTTTCTCATATCCATAAGGTACAGCCCTCACCCCAAACCCCTCTCCCAATAGGGGAGAGGCTTGTCCTGAGCTTGTCGAAGGGGGCTTTGAAAAGTACCTCACCAATCCACCGAACCGCTATAATATAGTCGTGGGGAATTGATAATTGACGGCAGAGGGGCGGGTTTATTAATATGGTCGTGGGGAATTGATAATTGACAGCAGAACCCGCCCCTACATTAGAAACGGTGGGGCGGGTTTATTAATATGGTCGTGAGGAATAAGTAATTGACGGCAGAACCCGCCCCTACAATTAATTATTAATTATTACACATATCGTAGGGTGCGTCAGAGGGATAACCTATCGGGTCAACGGCAAATTTCTTTCATCTGACGCACCGCTGCCATATCCTGGTGAAGAAACCGGGTTTCTCAGCCGAAACAGTGAGGCGGGTTTATTATAGCGTTTCTCATATCCATAAGGTACAGCCCTCACCCCAAACCCCTCTCCCAATAGGGGAGAGGGGCTTTGAAAAGTACCTCACCAATCCACCGAACCGCTATAATATGGTCGTGGGGAATTGATAATTGACGGCAAAGAGGGGCGGGTTTATTAATATGGTCGTGGGGAATAAGTAATTGACGGCAGAACCCGCCCCTACAATTAATTATTAATTATTATCGGGTTCAACTACCGGAATAGTATCAACTTTTAGCTTATCAATTACCTCCTGATTTTCATGGTCTAATTTAATCCGACCCTGTAACTTAGAAATTAAAGCCGACCACTGCATGGGACTCAACTCGCCAACCAAGACAATTTCCGGCCCACCATCAAACTCTATTTCCTCCTCCATTAACAAGTTCATAGCCACACTAGATAAGACTAAATCAGCCTCTTCTGGGGTAATGTTGCTGTTATCTATCAATAAGGTCATCTCGGCTTTATCGGGATGATTAACGAGGGTTTTAATCACCTCTTGTAATTCTAATCCGACAGTTTCTTCTGATTGTGACCAGTCGGGGAAAATGATAAAATTCACCCTCTGAAGATTTAGACGTGCTAAAGTTACCTGAATTAAAGCTGAACTCATAATTTCCGCCATTTTCACCCAAGAAAACTGTTTGGCTTGTGTCAAACCTGCGGTAATTAAAGAGCTACGCACTGGGGATTTTTGAACTTCACACAAGGCATCTGTTAAACTATCAACATCATTAGCATCAATATAGATAGCCGCCTCTCCTGCGACTTCTGGAATGGAAGCGTTGGCACAAGTAATCACCGGACAACCACAGGCTAATGCTTCTAAAACTGGCATCCCAAAACCTTCGTATAAGGAGGGATAAACTAAAGCCACAGCACCAGAATAGGCAATTTTTAATTCTTCATCACTGAGTGTTAATGAATGAACCACAGTGCCGGAGGTATATTGTCTGTATTCGTTAGCGAGGGTGACACCGCTACCGGTGCAAATGATTTCAAAGCCTTGTTTGGTGTGAAGTTGGTCAAAGGCACGGAAAAATAAGATGGCATTTTTGTAGTTACTACCAGCACCAACTAACAAGAAGTAGGGTTTACTAATGCCGTATTTATGTTTAAAAGTGCTGATTTCTGTGGCTGTAGCTGGGGTGAAAATGGGAGCGACACCACAATGAGCAACGGTAACTTGTTCGATGCTAATATCAGGGAAAAACTTAACTAAATCTCTGGCGGTATTTTCGGAGATGGCAGCGTAAGAACAAGCCTGACGGATAGCATGATGTTTTTCTCGCCACATGGGTTGATTTAAACTGCCTCCCAACACTTCTGGTATCATGTCATAAGCCATAAATACAGAGGGGGTAGATAGGGGGGTGGTGTAATAGGTGGAGATGAATAAATCGGCTCCTTCTTGGTCACAGACTTGCTGTAGCATTTGCTTATCAGCATCGGTGTTATTGTAACTATAGGCGGGTATAGTTAGATAGCGGATACCAGGTATTTTGGGGGCGCTATTGGCGCGGTCTAATACAATAATATGGCCAGCAAATTCTGTGTTTGCCCATTCTTCTAAAAGAGTTCTCCACACCCTAGCAATACCTGTGCTATAGAGTTGGAAAAATACACCATCAATAATAATAGTAGGCGATCGCATTTCTATCTGTATAGATTTTTGCAAATCTTCTGGAGGCAAAAATTTCCAGTTGCCAGTATTGATATCTTTTTGTATAATTGGTGTAACTCCCAAGGCTTGAGCGCGATCGACCATAGTGCGATCGCCTACCCAACCAAAGTATTCCCGTAAATAAACAGGGAACTGGGTTTGTGATTGCAAGGACTGCCATTGACTGACGGCATTTTTGTAACCGTAATACTGTTCTTTAAACTTCAATTGTTCTGGGGTTACATAAGCAAAATGCTGGAAAATTAAACCCTCTTTTTCTGTTTCCCCGTGCATAAAAGGATTAATTGCCGCCACATTCTTCTGTTGACCATCTTCGCAAGTTTCCACTAATATCGGAGGTTCGTGGGCTGCCCAAACGCATCCAGGTTTAAACCTCCAAGTCCGCAACCAATCTTGGCGAGGATTTTGTGCATAGCAGTTGCGACTACTAATAATCATATTTTCTCCCACAAAATACCAACACCAATAAAATGCGGCAGTTTTGTCAGGATTCTTAACAAATAGTTTACGAGTTTGGCAAATCTGCTCTAAAGTCCAGATCTCATCAACATCCACCTGCCACAGCAAACATTCTTCTTTGATATTTGCCAAAGGCGCATTAACCATTTCTCGTTTACCATCCCAAAATTTTCCTTCGGGTTTGCGGTAAATAGTGATATTCTCTGGATACTTTTGAGCCAGTTGATCTAAATATTCTGATGTGCCGTCCTTACTACGACCATTTTTATGGATTTGGTCAGTAATTTGACCGCCCAACTTTAAACACCAACTTGTATCATGTTTTAAGTCGGCTACACCTTCAATAATATGCCAATGCCACTTAAAAGGAAGTTGCTTAAATACTTCTATATGGTAATGGATAAAAGGTTCGCCATTGAGAACAATAGTAAAGAAATGAATTGGCAGTTCTCGGAAAGCGATGTAATTCTCATAAAAAGAGTTTGAATCTAAAACCTTATCTCCGATTTCACCATTACTTGTGATCCGATGACACTCATAACCATTTTGAATTAAAATATCAAATGTATCTTTGGCTTTTCTGTTTAATCCTTCCAGCATCTTTTGGGATATTTCAAATTGAATAAACCTAATAGCATTTTTTTCTAATAATTGTTTCGCCCCTAAAAGAACATCATATTCAGCACCTTCGACATCAATTTTCAAATAATCTATGGATTCAATAAGCTGTTCTTCGCAAAAAGAATCTATAGCAACTGCTTCGACCATTTCGGTTTTGACAATGGGGATTTTTTCCTGGGGATTTAGGGGGTTGTTCATATCAGGAACCCCAATGCTATTCCACACGGAGTATTCCTCTGGAAATTCATTAAATTTTATAATTTGATTACTCGAAAAAACGGCTTTTTGGAATAAATTAACATTACTCAAATCCCGCTCGTTTATGCGCTCTCTTAGTTTTTGAAAAATAGCTGGGGTTGGCTCAAAAGTGTAAACTTTTCCTGATTCACCTATCAGTTTGCTAAATAAAATAGAGTAATCCCCTAGATTGGCTCCTACATCAAATACAGTCATCCCAGATTTAACTATATTTTTTACAAGCTTTTGTTCGTTTATTTCATTTAAGAATAAACTACTTTTGTCGCCAAAAATAGCATAACCGTTCCGAAGATTTTTGTTTTCCTTAATTAACACATATTTTGGATCTGCAATGAGTTGATTATAATTATCATAATTTTTAAAAGTATTAATATCATCTAATAGAATAAATTTAGCCCCATATATTGCTTTTAGTTCTGCCTTTCCTGTAAATTCAGAACCATCAATTAAGACCACATCAAAAATGTCTATATTGTTTTCTTCTTTAATCAGTTCAATTCCTCCGCCATTAACTCCTGAAGTTCTCAAGTATTCTGTATCTTGATTCCACCAATTTAAAACTTGTTCTATGGGATATACATTAAGATTTGTTCGATTGTTTTGATAGAATTCTCGAATTTCGTTTTCTGTCGGGAAACTTTCTAAAGGAACTGATGATACATTATAACAGTGCACAAAAGAATAATCTTCATACCTCTTTCTTAAAGCATCAAACCTGCTTTTAGAGATTTCCATACAAAATAGTAATGGCTCATTAGAATTATTGACTAAACCTTGTACAAAGGCTTCTGTGCTTCCCGAACCCGATGAAGAACCAATTTCTAAAACTGTTTTAATATCTCCTTCTGTAGCAATCTGTTGGATAGCTTGATAAAATTCATCATTCTTAATTTCTGGAGGGATTAATTGATCCAAAGCAGATGGTAATTTAGACATTGACTGTATCTCCAAAACAAGAAAACCGGACCGGAAAAATTTACTTTTTTTTCTGACAAAACCAAGTCAGATAGGCAGGTTGCACGATTATACCACACCATGGCAAAAAACCGATCGCCTCCCCGCCACTGAAACAACACTTAACATTCCTCCAACCGTTCCGCCAACTCTCGTAACTCCTGGACAAACCGCCGCACTTCCGACTCGAAACAATGCCAGACTTGAGAATAGCCTTGCACAAGATCTTCCACCCGTTCCGTCTCCAGTTCAAAACCGTAGATATTGCGGACTATATGACGAAAACCGAGATACTCCCGGAGACTCAGCACCGTTTCCGAACTCAGAACTGGGGGGAGTCCTTCTCGTTCCACACTCATGCGGTTGAGGAGTCGCTTGTGCCAATCAAAACTCGAAGGTAACGCACCATTGAGTTCAGAAACAATCAATTGAAAAATCCTCTCGCAGCCCGTATAAAAATTATGCAATTTCAGTGCTAAACTCTCATAAAAAATCCCCGATAGTGTCGGATAGCGATCGATTTCCTGGCGCACTTGAACGATCGCATTTTCCAACTCTCCCAAACGCGCTAACTCTAGTTCAATATCCGTCGCTAACTCCTGTAACTCACTCGGACTAACCTCCCTCATAAACACATTCCCCCGTTTGCAATACCCGATCGCCAAAATGTGGTTCTAAATCCTCCAAAGGCTTCAAATCTACCCATCGCCGCGTTAAATCATTCGCCTCCGCCAACGCCAAAAAATAATCTTTTTTTCTCAACCCTTCCACCGCCAAATCAATATCCGAAGTTTCGCTAAAACCTCCCCTCACCAACGACCCGAATAAGATAACCCGCCTCACTCCAAACTTACTCACCAGCATTTCTACAATTATATCCACATCCGATCGCGCCTGGTTTGCTAATTTTTGATTTTGCGCCGCTTGCTGGGCTCTTCGTTTTTTCCAATAGGCTAGGCGATCGCTATTCACAAATTCCTGATTCATCATCTTTCCCCCACAATTATACCCTCATATCCTTAATTTACGGAAACCAATTTTCATCTAACACCTCCTCTAAGTTGGCGATCGGAGTCGAGGGAAAATCGCTCACCGATAAACCCGAAATATCAGAAACCAACTCTCGCGCATCTTCGTAGATATCAACTAATTCCTGGGATAGGTAATTTTGGAGGCTGGGACTATCCTTTAAATGTCGCTTAATCTGTTTACGGAAATTACGGATTTCTCGCCGCCAGTGATTTTGATTGTTTTCTTTTTCAGAATGCCAATATTTGAGTTTGAGTAAATGCTCAAATAAAAGAGTCAACAGACTGGCCAACTTTCTTTTATCCCTTTTACTCAAGTCTAGCACCTCTTCGATTAGGTTCTCTAAATCCACCGCCTCAAAATCACCTTTTTTGAGGTGTTTAACCGTTTCCAGAACCCAGAGATGATAATCCGTATCATATAGACTTTTGAGTGATTCGCTTAACTGTTGCATCGTTAAGTTATGCCTCCATTATATCAGCCTTTAATTACTACTTACTCACCGGAGGAAACCAATTTTCATCTAACACCTCGTCTAAGTTGGCGATCGCCTTTTCCGGGAAAGTATCTAGGGGGAGTTGCGTTTTAGCCACCACAATTTTTAAGGCATCTTCGTAACAATCATCAAAGATTTCTGATAGGTAATTTTTTAGGCTAGGACTATCCATTAGTATCCCTCTGATTTCCATCAGAAAATTGGCAATTTCTCCCAGCCAATAGCCTCGATTTCTTTCCGTTTCAGCCTCCCAGTATTGCCACATTAGCAAATGCTCAAATGACAGCCTTAAAAGATTCCTTAACTCTCTTTTGTCCATCGCAGCCAAGCCTAGAATTTCCGCGATTAAGTTCTCCAAATCCAGAGCCTCAAAATCGCCTGTTTCTAGGTGTTTAACCGTTGCCAGAACCCAAAGATGATAGTCCCTATCATATAAGCTCGCTTCGTCGCTGAGTTGATTCATGAGTAGCCAGATATTAACTAATCTGCAACCGCTGGCTGTGTATCAGTTTTTAACTGTTTTAAGAGGTTTTGATAATCCTCAACATCGGGATATAAATTAACTAACTTTTCCAAAGGTGCGATCGCCTCTTCCAGTTGATTTTGTTCCAAGCGAACCATCACCAACCCTTCCAAAGCTGTTTGATTTTCCGGTTCCCGCTGCAAAACCGACTGATAACCACGTTCTTGGCGTTCTAACTGTGATATAATTGTAGCAGCTTCCTCCGCTTGGTTGACTTCTGAGGACTGGGAATTACTGCGAAACATTGCACCCAAACCCGAAGACATCATCCCCAGAAAAGCTGCCGTCGAAATGAACATCATCACCTTCTGTAGTTTTTTGCGGCGCTCCATGCGGCGAGCGATCGCCTCTCCGTAGTGTTTTCTCAGAGAATCGGAATTTTCGACAGTTCCCATTTTCTCAATACCTCCCTAAACCAGGTCACATAAACCCATATATAATCATCTTACCCAACTTGAGCGCTATTGCGATCAGGTGGGTGTCATTTAGCGATCGTGTTTTAGCGCCTGGTTTAAGCCTGCGGGAAGGGGTCATATCATCTAGCTAGTCACCTCAATTTCTGCTAAGGTAGAATAGGAGGCTTTATCTGGCGTTGAGGGAGTATCTCGCTCTACTAATACTCCCGCTATTCCCGCTGATTTTGCACCCTGATAGTCCGCCGTAAAACTGTCCCCAATATGCAAAACTTCTCCTGGCTGAAAATCGTATTTTTCTAGTGCTACCGCAAAAATTTTGGGGTCAGGTTTTGCCGCGCCAACTTCTGTAGAAATCGTCACCGTCGAGAAAAATCCCCCTAAACCCAAAACTTCTAACACTGGATATAACCGGGAATCAAAGTTAGATAAAACTCCCAATTCTATACCACAATTTCGCCACTTTGTCAAGGTGGGAATTACATCAGGATAAACCACCCAAGGTTCAGCCGTAGCAAACTCTTGGTAAAGTTGCTCAAAAAACTTGGGGAAGTCCGAAAACTCCTGAAAAACTCCCACAGCCTTAAAACTTTCGGCGGCAATATCGCGCCACCAGGCTAGTTCTAATTGGGGAATTTCCGCCATATCTGCGCCCGGAAAAGCCATAGGTGTAGCGGCGCTAAAACTCTGATAAAATGCCTGATTAAGGGTTTTGGCACAGACGTTAACTCCCCATTTTTGGGCAATTTTGCCGTAAACATCACCCACAGTTTCTCGGACACCAAAGAGGGTTCCCACTGCATCTAGTAAGATTAATTTAGGCGAGAGAGGGCTAGGATTTATCATCGGTATTTATTTATTGATCATTAACTCTTGAAAAGGGCGACTTATCCAGTTAAAGGCTACGCGCATTTGATGTTCCCAGGTCGGTAAACGATACAGATAAATGAGGCGGCGGGCGACATGGGCTAACTGTCCATCGAGTTTAATTCCTAAACCGGTGAGAGTGGCGTTATCTTTCCCTAAAGTCATCATTTCTCCGAGGGCTTGATAATGGAAAGATAGCAGGGGTCTTCCGGTTAAAGATGCCCACAGATTCCAGCCCGCATAATCCGCTTGTTGAAAGGCAGCTTGGGCGGTTTTGGGAACTTTTTTGCCTTCCGCATCATGGGAGTCGGCGAGGTCTCCCAGGGCGAATATTTCGGGGTGTTCAATGACTTGTAATTTGGGATTGATGATGATTTGATGTTCGCTGTTTTGTTTCAGGGGAAGCGATCGCACTATATCGGGGGTCTGGGTTCCCACAGTCCACATAACAATATCAACGGGTAAAGTATCTACCTGGTCGCGATATTCGAGGGTAATACTTTCGGCATCTAGGGATTTAACCGTAGTTTCTAAATCCAGCCAAACCTGTCGTTCTGATAGAGCTTTTTGAGCAGCTTCCCGGTTAAAGTCGGGGGCAGATTTGAGGATTTCTTCTCCTCTGTCCACGAGGCGCAAACGCCCGCGTTTTCCGAGTCTTTCCGCTAATTTACAGGCTAATTCTACACCACTATAACCGCCGCCAATGATGGCTACTCTAATTTTTTCCGCGTCCGAGGCTTCCAGGAGGCGCAGACGTTGTTGTAAACGATAAGCATCCTCCACCCGACGAAAAGGTATGGCGTATTGTTGAGCCCCTGGTACGATATCAAGGGGGGTTTCTCCTCCCATGGCTAAGACTAGGCGATCGTAATCGAGAAATTGACCATCTTGTAATTGCACCTGTTGGGCGGTAATATCAATATCGGCAACAGTTCCCTGAATAAACCGAATTGGTGTGTCTTGCAGGAGTTGTTGAAAGGGTGGGGCAATTTCCCAGGCTTGGAGTTCTCCGGTCACCAGTTCATACAGTAGGGGCGCAAACACAAAGCGGTCTCTGGAGTCAACTATAGTAATTTCCGGGCTTTGTGTGGGTAGCCACGGTAACTGGGTCAAACGTAGGGCGGTATATAGCCCACCGAAGCCACCGCCGAGAATGCAAATGCGAGTTGGTTGTTCTGTCATAGGTTTGGGAGTAGGTATCGCTTCTAGGATAGCAAGGCGATCGCTATTTCGGCAGTGGCTGGGACAATGGCTGCTGATAATATCCTGATTTTCCCCCCGTTTTACTCAACAGATGAATTGAGCCAATTTCCATGGATTTATCTAGGGCTTTGGCCATGTCATAGAGGGTTAAGGCGGCGATGGAAACGGCGGTTAGGGCTTCCATTTCTACCCCGGTTTCGGCGATGGTTATGGCTTCGGCGCGGATTTGATAACCTGGGAGTTGGGGGTCGGCGGTGAATTTAACATCTATTTTAGCTAGGGGGAGTGGATGACACAGGGGGATTAATTGGGCCGTTTGTTTGGCGGCCATAATTCCGGCAATTTTGGCGGTTCCCAAAACATCTCCTTTGGGTGCGTTTCCCAATTCGATCGCTTTTAGGGTTTCCGGAAGCATTTTCACCCATCCACTGGCGATCGCCACCCGTCGAGTTTTGGCCTTCTCTGACACATCCACCATCTGCGCTTCTCCCCTATAATCAAGGTGGGTTAAGGATTGGGGAGAATTTTCTGAAGAATTGCTTGTCATTTTCGGAAAGTGTGTTATTATCTTAAATGGCGGTGAAACAAGTCTAAGTTTAACGCCAACGGGGGCTTGTAGCTCAGTGGACTAGAGCACGTGGCTACGGACCACGGTGTCGGGGGTTCGAATCCCTCCTAGCCCGTTTTCTCTCAACTCTTATTATAACGGCGATTATCGGGAAACTCAACCCGATAGTCGCACTGTGGCGATCGTATTTCCATCCCCAGATTGATAATTATTAATTGATAATTGTAGGGGCGGGTTCTGCTATCAATTTTCCATCCCCAGGACGATATGAATAAACCCGCCCCCCTCTGTGGCTGTCAATTTTCCATCCCTACAACCATATTAATAAACCCGCCCCACCCCCGATAATTAATGTGGTGCGTCAGAGCCATAAAATTGGCCGTTGACCCGATAGGTTATCTCTCTGACGCACCCTACGAACTGAGAAACCGGGTTTCTTGACCTCGGCGATAATTGTAGGGGCGGGTTCTGCTGTCAATTTTCCATCCCCAGGACGATATGAATAAACCCGCCCCCCTCTGTGGCTGTCAATTTTCCATCCCTACAACCATATGAATAAACCCGCCCCCCTCTGTGGCTGTCAATTTTCCATCCCCAGGACTATCTGAATAAACCCCCCCCACCCCCGATAATTAATGTGGTGCGTCAGAGCCATAAAATTGGCTGTTGACCCGATAGGTTATCCCTCTGACGCACCCTACGAACTGAGAAACCGGGTTTCTTGACCTCGGCGATAATTG